>CBFHXS010000004.1:280-56142 GCA_965659845.1 Brumimicrobium sp. | reverse complement strand
AGATGTTAAATCCTCTATTAAGATGATTAAAGGCTCTAAGTCTTTTCATCATAAAGTGATTAATTATGCTAAGTCCAATAAAGCGGATATGATAGCGCTGGCTTACCACTCCTCTAGCCTATTTGCAGCTTTCGATAATTATGCTCAGAAGCTAATTACAAATGAAGAGAATATTCCTTGCTTAATTGTGAATTCTAAGTTGCTTTCTAAGTTGTATTATTAAGCGTACCTTTGTTGCTAATTATATTTTAGCATGAACATAGGGGAATACTCAACTTTTACAATAGATCGCTTTACAAGTGTTGGAGCGTTCATAGAAAATGAACAAGGAGAAGAAGTTCTACTGCCCAATAAATATCTCGAGGAATCTTTCGAAGTGGGAAGTGACATTACCGTTTTTATCTATAAAGATTCTGAAGATAGACCTGTTGCGACAACAGAAATTCCTTTCGTAACACTCAATCAATTTGCCTTTTTAATTGTAAAGGATGTAACTCCTATTGGTGCTTTCCTTGATTGGGGACTTGAAAAGGATTTATTCGTACCATTCAAAGAGCAACATGCAAAAATGGTTGAAGGTGGCGAATATTTGATTCGTTTGATTAAGGATGATGTTACTGATCGTCTACTAGGTACTACAAAAATCAATCGCTACTTATCAACTGATGTTAAGGATTTAGAAATTGGAGATGAAATAGATCTTTTTGTAGGTGAAATTTCTGATCTAGGGAGAGAAGTTATTATCAACGATATTTATAAAGGGATGATATTTAAAGATCATCTCGTTCGACCACTTAAGACTGGTGAACAAACTTCAGGATATGTTGAATTTATTCGCCAAGATGGGAAAATTGATGTATCCTTAGTACCTGTAGGACTTGAAAAGTTTGATCATTTCTCTCAAACCGTGCTAGATTATCTGAGCGAGAATCATGGTGTAATGGAAATTACTGATAAGTCCCACCCTGATTTAATTAGGGAGAAGCTTGGTTTAAGTAAAAAAGCTTTCAAAAAAGCCGTTGGTAATCTATATAAGAACCGGAAGATTGAGTTATCAGATACAGATATTAAATTAGTTAAATAAAAAAGGAGAGCAAAATGCTCTCCTCTTTTTATCGTTAGAAAATATTATCAATACTTCTTATTGACCTTGAATGTCATCAAACCTTTTCTTGTAAGCTTTAAATTCTTCTGTATTACCAGCTCTTCTATGCACCTGATATAGTACTTGAAGTACACCAGCGTTATTTGGTTCTTGTTCAATAAAGGCTTCAAGTGGTTCAATTGCGTTTTGATACATCTCTTCACTTTTAGCCATTGTTGGCTCGTAGTTTGGATCATTGAAATCCATCTGTTTAGCCTTCTTTTCTATTTTTTGACCTCTACCCAGATAAAGTACACCTAAGTTGTAAAGAGCATCTTTGTACTGAGCATCTATTTTAATGGCCTCCTTCAAGTTATCCTGAGCTTTTGTATATAGCTCTTCAACTTCAGCAGCCTTCTCAGGATATCTAGCGTCAGTTACATCCATTCCTTGAAGTTCTTGAAACCCATTATCCGCATTAGCAAGATAAATAGAACCCATTGTACTGAATAAAGCCTTATTGGTTGGGTCTGCCTCGGCTGCCGCATGGAAGAATTTCTCAGCTTGCTCCATGTCGTTCATATCCAGTGCAACATTTACACCCTGTATTGCAATTTGAGAACTTTTTGGAAATGATTCACTAACCTGCTGTATGAATTCAATCGTTTGAACATTATAATCATTTTTACCCTCCAATGTAGTATCGGCTTCTGCTTGCTTTCGTAAAGTGTCAATATAGTTACGAGCAGAAATAATCGCATTGTTTTTCATGTCTTCATCTTCTCTATCGATTAACTTCTGAAGCTCGTATGCTCCCGAGAACAAAGCGTAAGCCATTTGAAATTTCTTCGCTTGAAAAGCTCCTTGACCATACGTCATAGCGTCAGATACTTTACGATCGACGAAGTCATCTACTTCTCTTTTGTATTTTCTGCTCTCGCGGGCAACTTTGAATGAAGATTGAATCATTTCCATTGTTTCCTCGTTTTGATAATCTTTAAGGTCCTCAAATTGAGTCGATAATTCTATGATTCCAAAATATATTACGCCATTGTAATAATGAGCTTTCTCATCATTTTTTGTATCCTCGTGCTTCATTGCTTTGTCAATGAAAGACTTTGCTTCAAGAATAACTTCTTTCGCATCATCTGTCTTTCCTTGCATAAGGTTAGGCGTGTATTTTTTGTATTCAATAGCAGCCGATACTACGTTACTATTTTGAGCACTGATGTTTGTTGAAATCGCAACAACAATTGTCAACAATGCAATTCTTACAGTTTTTAAATTCATTCCTTTTTACTTTTTGAATTATTCTTCACTATTATCATTTTCCGTGCCATTCTCTGGATTTTCAGGATTTTCTCCTTCTACTCCCTCGATTTCTTCGTCTTCGTCAGATTTAGGAACTTTTGCTACGGCAGCAATTTCACCGCCTTTTTTAAGGTTAATGATTTTAACTCCTTGTGCAGCTCTACCCATTACACGAACTTGGTCTATAGAAGTACGTATTGTAATACCACGTTTTGTGATGATCATCAAATCGTCTTCGTCAGTTACATTCTTAATTGCAATAAGGTTTCCAGTTTTATCTGTAACAGAAATCGTTTTAACTCCTTTTCCTCCTCTATTAGTAACTCGGTAAACAGGCTCACCAGTTTCTGGATCGTTAAAGAATGATCTTTTACCATATCCGTTTTCAGAAACTACCATGATTGAGTTCTCAGAATCTGGTTCAAGGCATATCATACCAATTACTTCATCGTCCGGTTTGCTCATGGTAACACCTTTAACTCCAATTGAGTTACGCCCAACAGTTCTTACCGTTGATTCATTGAAACGAATAGCATACCCAGACTTCTTAGCTAAGATAATTTCGTTATTGCCATTTGTTAATTTCGCTTCTAAAAGTTCATCACCTTCATTAATCTTAATAGCGTTTATACCATTTGTTCTTGGACGAGAATATGCTTCAAGTTTCGTTTTCTTTATAATCCCGTTCTTAGTGCACATTACTATGAAGTTACTGTTGACATAATCCTCATCAGTAAGGTCCTTTACATTAATGTATGCTTTAATAGAATCATCTTGTTCGATGTTCATAAGATTTTGAATAGCACGACCTTTGGATGTTTTACTTCCTTCAGGTACTTCAAATACACGCATCCAGAAACACTTCCCTTTTTCAGTAAAGATCAATAGGTAGTTGTGGTTTGTAGCCACAAAAATTGATTCTAAGAAATCTTTATCTCTCGTAGTACTTCCTTTTGATCCTGTACCTCCTCTTTTCTGAGCCTTGTACTCATTAAGATTAGTTCGCTTAATATAGCCAGCATGAGAAATTGTAACAACGACCTCTTCGTCAGGGATTAGATCTTCAATACGCATTTCTGAAGCAGAATATTCAATGCGAGAACGACGCTCATCCCCGTATTTATCACGTATGTATTGAAGCTCTTCTTTAATGATTTCCATTCTTCGAGATTCATTTGCTAGAATATCCTTAAGGTCGGCAATTGTATTCATTAAATCTTCATACTCTGCTCTTAGCTTATCCTGTTCAAGTCCTGTTAACTGACGTAGACGCATTTCAACGATTGCTCGTGCTTGCAAGTCAGACAGTTCGAATCGAGCAATTAACTTTTCTCTAGCTTCGTCAGGACTCTTAGAAGCTCTAATCATTTTAATTACTTCATCTATATTATCTGAAGCAATGATTAAACCTTCTAATAAATGCGCTCTTTCTTCAGCTTTTCTTAAGTCAAACTTTGTTCTCTTTATTACTACTTCATGACGGAATTCTACGAATTTCTCTATAATTTCCTTCAAATTCAGTAAAACAGGTCTTCCGTTAACAAGGCAAATGTTATTAACTGAAAAAGAGGTTTGTAGAGACGTGTACTTAAATAATTTATTTAATACTACATTCGGAATTGCATCTCGTTTTAATTCATAAACGATACGCATTCCATTTCTATCAGATTCATCTCTAATATCTGTTATTCCTTCTATCTTACCATCATTCACCAAGTCAGCAGTCTTCTTGATCATATCTGCCTTATTCACCTGGTATGGAATTTCAGTTACAAGGATATGTTCTTTGCCTTGCTTGTTTTCTTCGATCTCAGCCTTAGCGCGCAGTACTATACGCCCTTTACCTGTCTCAAATGCAGACTTAACGCCATCGTAACCATATATAATACCTCCAGTTGGGAAATCAGGTGCTTTAATGTGCTCCATCAACCCTTCTACTTCAATATCGTTGTTGTCTATATAGGCAACAATTCCATCAAGACATTCTGTCAAATTGTGCGGAGCCATATTCGTTGCCATACCTACAGCAATACCACTAGCTCCATTCATTAATAAGTTAGGAACTTTTGTTGGGAGAACAGTTGGCTCTTGTAAACTATCATCAAAATTGTTTTCGAAATCAACGGTTTCCTTGTCAAGATCGGCAAGCATTTCTTCAGCAATCTTTCTAAGTCGCGCCTCGGTATATCGCATGGCTGCAGGACTGTCACCATCAACAGATCCAAAGTTACCCTGACCATCTACAAGTGGATAACGCAATGACCAATGTTGAGCCATACGTACCATTGTATCATATACCGAACTATCTCCGTGTGGGTGATACTTACCAAGTACCTCCCCTACAATTCTAGCGGACTTTTTATGAGCTTTATTTGAATATACACCGAGATCTTGCATACCATAAAGTACACGTCGATGCACTGGCTTAAAACCATCTCTTACATCGGGAAGTGCACGAGAAACGATTACGGACATTGAATAATCAATGTACGCAGATTTCATTTCATCCTCGATGTTAATCTTTACGATTCTTTCTCCTTCTGCCATCTTGTCATTTAATTTGTTATAGCACGAATATTGTGCATACGTTGAATGGTCGAAAATAGAGAATTAATTCACACGAAAACCGATTGAAAAATGAATTTTATACACAAAAATCTGTGGAAAATTGTGAACAACTTCAACGATTTTGTCTTTAATTCGTTATATTTTTGATAAGTCGTACTTACTCGACTTTTTAAGCATTAGAAAAACAATACAAAATTATATGGAAGCAAAATTTTCACCAAGAGTCAAAGATGTGATCAACTTCAGTCGTGAAGAGGCATTGAGACTAGGTAATGATTATATTGGTGTGGAGCATTTGCTGTTGGGTTTAATTAGAGAAGGTGAAGGTTTAGGAATTCGCGTACTAAAAGAGTTTAACCTTGATCTTCAACAGATCAGACAACAAATAGAGTCATACTTAACAAAATCAGCTGCTGGAAATGCAAAGGATTTAACAAACATACCGTTGGTTAAACAAGCTGAGAAAGTACTCAAGATAACGTACCTTGAGGCAAAATTATTTAAAAGTCCTGTTATAGGAACGGAACATTTACTGTTGTCTATTCTCAAGGATGAAAATAATGTTGCTTGTCGAACACTTAATAAGTACGGAATTATTTACGACAATATAAAAGATGAAATAGAAGCTATGTTAGAAGAAAACAATCCTAGTGCGGAGTTCCCTGGCTCTGATGAAGGAGGAGATGCAGGGTTTGCTGGAGGTAGCGGATCATCAGGAGGAAGTGGTCGTAAAGCGAGTGAGTCTAAGTCTAAAACTCCGGTGTTAGACAATTTTGGTAGAGATCTTACTAAGATGGCGGAAGCAGATCGATTGGATCCTATTGTAGGACGTGAAAAAGAAATTGAACGCGTAAGTCAGATCCTTTCCAGACGAAAGAAAAATAATCCAATTCTTATTGGTGAACCTGGTGTTGGTAAAAGTGCTATCGCTGAAGGTTTGGCTTTGCGAATTGTTCAACGTAAAGTATCTCGAGTTCTTTTTAATAAGAGAATTGTGAGTCTAGATCTTGCTTCTCTCGTTGCAGGGACAAAGTATAGAGGTCAGTTTGAAGAACGAATGAAAGCAGTAATGGCTGAGATTGAAAAGAATCCAGACATTATTTTATTCATTGATGAAATCCATACTATAATTGGTGCTGGAGGAGCTAGTGGCTCTTTGGATGCATCCAATATGTTTAAGCCAGCTCTGGCAAGAGGAGAATTGCAAGCGATTGGTGCAACAACGTTAGATGAATATCGTCAATACATTGAAAAGGATGGTGCATTAGAACGTCGTTTTCAAAAAGTATTAGTAGAGCCTACATCTGTAGAAGAAACAGAACAAATCCTTGAGAATATCAAAGAGCGCTACGAAGATCATCACGGTGTTACTTATACTGAAGAGGCCATAAAAGCCTGTGTTTCTTTAACCGATCGATATATCTCTGATCGACATCTTCCAGACAAGGCAATTGATGCATTAGATGAAGTTGGATCTAGAGTTCATTTAACGAATATTAATGTACCTAAAATCATTCTCGAGATCGAAAGCCAGATTGAGGAGGTTAAGGAACAAAAGAATGACGTCATCAAGTCTCAGCAATATGAAAAAGCTGCTGAGCTTAGAGACAGTGAAAAGAAGCTTCAAGATAAATTAGAGGAAGAAAAGATTAAGTGGGAAGAAGATACTAAGAATCATCGTGTAACCGTTACAGTTGAGCATGTTGCGGATGTTGTAGCTATGATGACGGGTATACCTGTTCAACGTATAGCTGAGAAAGAAAGCGGTAAGCTTGCTAAAATGTATGATGACATCAGATCGCAAGTTATAGGTCAGGATGAAGCTGTTAGTAAAGTTGTAAAGGCTATTCAACGTAACAGAGCTGGTTTAAAAGATCCTAACAAGCCTATCGGATCATTCTTTTTCTTAGGACCAACAGGAGTTGGTAAAACACAACTTGCTAAAGTACTTTCAAAACATATGTTCGACACTGAGGATTCACTTATACGAATTGATATGTCGGAGTACATGGAGAAATTCTCAATTTCAAGGTTAGTTGGTGCACCTCCGGGATATGTAGGATATGAAGAAGGTGGTCAATTGACAGAAAAGGTAAGAAGAAAGCCCTACTCTATTGTATTACTTGATGAAATAGAGAAAGCGCACCCTGATGTATTCAATCTTTTGTTACAAGCCCTCGATGATGGTCATATGACTGATGGTTTGGGTCGTAAGATTGATTTTAAAAACACTATTCTGATCATGACCTCAAATATTGGAGCAAGACAGCTTCAAGATTTTGGTACTGGTGTTGGATTTGGAACGGCTGCTAGAATGGCATCTAATGAAGATGATCAGAAGACTGTAATTCAAAATGCGTTAAGAAAGGCATTTTCTCCAGAATTCTTGAACAGAGTTGATGATATGATTCTATTTAAATCTTTAGACAGAGATAGTATCTACAAAATCATCGATCTTGAATTAGCGCACTTGTACAAAAGAATTAATGATCTAGGGTATGAGATTGAGTTGAAGAAAGATGCTAAAGACTTTATAGTAGATAAAGGATATGATTCTAAATTCGGTGCTCGTCCATTAAAGAGAGCTATTCAGAAGTATGTCGAGGATCCTTTAGCCGAACAAATCATAAATTCAGAGATATCTGAAGGAGATAGAATTGCTTTGAGTTTGAATAATACAAAAGATGGTTTGACATCTAAAATTCAAAAAGGAAAAAAAACTAGTTCAAAGAAGAAGTCTTCAAAGAATGATGATGAGTCTGCAAAAGAAGACCAGAAGAAAGATAAATAATCAATAGTAAATAATTAAGAGGGAGTGTTTTCCACTCCCTCTTTTTTTGTGTTATGGTAAAAGTTATAGTTTTAGTCATCGCAATATTCCCTTTGATTTGTTTGGCTCAGAACAAACCAACCTTGAAGGATATTCCGGTTGATGTTTTTGTAAATGGAGGGAATACTAATGTTTCTGATTTATTCCTTACATCGAAGGAGACGAAGTCAAAAGTGAAAATATTATTCGATGAACAAAAACTGCCCCACGAATTAACTGGGATTAATGCGGATTTCCAGGTCTATTGGGAAGCCTTTTCAAGCCAATGGAAATGGATTAAATTTCGTGAGGAAGATACTCCTCTACTACTATTTACTGGGTTGAATTCATACACCGACGAACGGGAATTTGTTGAGATATATGATCCTGAACTACCAGCCCCTAGACTATTCGGTGAGCCTGGTAGACTAATTGCGTTTAAAAAACATCCCTACACAAATGAATTAATACTTTTTACACATCAATATCCTTGTTGTCGCTATGCTAGTCACAACATCTATACACTGCGTTCTATTGGTAAAGAGATTAAATCAAAAGACCGTTTTTTCGTCGGTAGAGATGCTGGTGATATGGTAGGACCATTTTTTCCAGATACGGTTACTTTCGAAGCGACTTATAAGACACTTGAAAAGAAGACAATCTTGCGATGGTCTCCAAAAGTTGTCCAGAAAAATGCTTTTTTAGAGCGGTCTAATACGAATATTATTATTTCATATAATCAAGGTGCGGTTTATAAGGTCTTAGCAAAACAAGGAGAATGGCGATATGTTATTATGTTTAATGGGATCAGTGAAGAATCTAGTGCCGTAATAAATCACGTAAACTTCAAGAATAAAGGGGTTTATGGATGGATTAAAAGTGAACGCTGATTTTTGTCAAAAGACCAGTATATTTGCATTCGAAATGGTAGAGAATTACGCTAAATTTTTAAAGCATCCGGTTTTTAAGGTTACACAACAAATCTTGAAAGAAGAAGGATTAGAGGCATACGTAATTGGAGGTTATGTGCGTGATTTATTAATTGAACGCCCGTCAAAGGATATTGACATTGTCGTTGTTGGCAATGGACTTGATTTAGCTGAAAAGGTTGCTGCGAAATTAAGAGTTAAGAAAGTTTCTACTTTCAAGAGTTTTGGTACAGCCCATTTTGTTTACAAAGACCTCGATATTGAGTTTGTAGGTGCCCGAAAGGAGTCTTACAATAGGAATTCAAGAAAGCCTATTGTAGAAGATGGATCACTTCAAGATGATCAAAACAGACGAGATTTCACAATCAATGCGCTAGCCTTAGATTTAAGAGAAGATTCATTCGGCGCATTGATTGATCCATTTAATGGTCTTGAAGACCTGAAAAATGGATTGATTCGCACACCGCTAAAGCCAGACACTACATATTCAGATGATCCACTTCGCATGCTGCGCGCTATTCGATTTGCGACTCAGTTGGGTTTCAGAATCGAAAATGATAGTCTTGAGGCTATAAAAATTAATGCAGAACGTTTAGAAATCATATCTAGAGAACGTATTTCGGATGAATTGAATAAAATTATTTTGAGTTCAGAACCATCCAGAGGTTTTAAATTGCTTTTAGCTACACAATTACTCCATCAATTCTTCCCTGAAATGATTGCGCTTAAGGGGGTGGAAACTAAGAATGGTAAATCTCACAAAGATAATTTCTATCATACTTTAGAAGTTTTAGATAATATCTGTAAAGTGACAGATGATTTGTGGTTGAGATGGAGTGCTATTATGCATGATATCGCTAAGCCACCTACGAAGCGGTTTCATCATAAAGCAGGCTGGACATTTCATGGTCATGAGGATATGGGGGCTAGAATGATTCCAAAGATTTTCAGGAGACTTAAGTTGCCTATGGATCATAAGATGAAGTATGTTCAGAAACTTGTTCGCTTACATCTTAGACCTATTGCTCTGGTTAAAGGAAATGTAACTGATTCAGCTATTCGTCGACTTTTGAATGAGGCAGGTGATGATATCGACGACCTGATGAAACTTTGTAATGCAGATATCACCTCAAAGAATGAATTTAAAGTCAGGAAGTATAAAAAGAATTTTGAAATCGTAGAAGATAAACTGAGAAGTGTTGAAGAGAAGGATCATGTCCGTAATTTTCAACCTCCTGTAGACGGTCAGTTAATAATGAAAACTTTTGACATTGGACCGTCAAACGAAATTGGGATGATCAAGCAGAAGATAAAGGAAGCGATACTTGATGGTGAAATTAAAAACGATTACGATGAAGCCTTTGAGCTGATGCTTAAAATTGGCAAAGAAATTGGATTAAAGACTATTCAAAACCATTAACTTCGCGAGTTGTTAGAATGAAAAAGGGAAAATGCCAGGACTAAAATTTAGAGTATTACTAGATAGTGTTGAAAAAGAAGAAGTTTTTCGTGATATCGCCATTAATGACGATTTGACCTTAGAGCAATTCTATATGTCAATATTGGATGCTTTTGAATTTAGCAACGACCAAATGGCTTCCTTTTTTGTCAGCGATGAGGACTGGAACAAAGGTGAGGAAATAAGCCTTATGGACATGTCTTTTGGTGCACAGGACAATGAGACCCCTGATGAAATGAGTAACGTCATGATTCGTGAAAAAATCCAATCGCATTCTCAGCGTTTAATTCTAGTTCATGACTTTTTAAATATGTTTATTTTCCTGATTGAACTTCAGGAAATAATGGATAAGAATGTCGACAATGCTGAATTAATAATGAGTGTTGGAGAAGTTCCTGAGAGTCTTAAATCGAATGTTGGTGATAAAATAGACAATATGCGTTTTGAGACCGAAGTAGATAAAGACCTACAAGGTTATGACTACGACGACGATTTTGATGATGAATTCGGTAGTGAAAATTTTGAGAATATTGATGACCTCGATATTTAATTAATGGCTAAAATTGATCCCATAGGAAAAGCTATTGAATGCTATGTTCAAAAAGGAAGCTCCCCTCCTATTCATGTTGAATCCGATCTCATGGAGGATGACGTAATTCCAGTAGATTATTTATTTAGAACTTTTGAGTTAATGCCAGAACTTGAACAACTTGCACTTAAAAGTTGTCAAGGGAAAGTATTAGATATTGGAGCAGCCGCAGGTCCGCATTGCAGTTGGTTAAGAAGTAAAGGCTTCGAAGTGACTGCTATTGATACAAGTGAGGGTTCCATAAACTATTTGAATACTAAGTTTCCGAATGGTAAAAATCTACAGACAAGTATTTTGGGAATGAATGCTGCAGACGAAAAGTACGATACCATACTTTTATTGATGAATGGTATCGGTTTGGCAGGAGATTTGAGTTCGTTACCAAATCTATTAAATCATTTGAAAAACTTTTTGACAAAAAACGGTAAAATACTGTGTGATAGTACAGATGTGAAATATTTCTATCAAGAAGAAGATGGCGGACTCTGGGTAGATTTAAATACAGAGTATTATGGAAACTTTAAGTTCAAGATGAATTATGATGACCAATCTACTGGTTGGTTTCCTTGGTTATATGTCGATGAACAAACCTTGGAATCACATGCCGAAGACTGTGGACTGATTATGAACGTTCTTTTTTCAAAGGATGATTCTTATCTTGCTGAACTAAAAATTAAAGAATGAAACTGATTTTTTTAATACTCTTTATTTTTTGTACTGGTAACACTCTTGTTGCTCAAAATAGCGATACATTAACCTCTTCATTACTTTGGGAGATCAAAGGAAAAAAGGTAGAAAGCCCCTCTTATATAATGGGAACAATGCACTTGATACCTGAAGATAAATTTTTATTTCCAGAACATATCGAGGACAAACTGAAAAATAGTGAGGTTTTAGTAATGGAGATCGGGGGAATCTCTGAAGATGTTAATGTGGTTAAATATATGATGCTAGATACTGGTAATGTATTTAGCTACTTCACAGAGCAACAACTTGACTCCTTATTTGATTATACAGAAAAAGAACTTGGTTATGATGAGGAGAATATGAGAATGATGTTTAGTAAAATGAAACCTCTTGTCATTATGCAATTGATGACTAAAAATACTTTTGGGGAGAATCCAGCAAGCTATGAATTGACTTTGGAGAAACTGGCAAAGGAAGACTCGTTAGAAATTCAGGGTTTAGAAACAATAGAAGATCAAGTGGCAATATTTGATAAAATATCAATAGAAGAACAGGTAGATATGCTTGTGTCCTCATTGAAAGCTAGTTATACTGATTCTGATTCATCAACCTCTGTCGAGATTATAGATGTTTTTTTAACACAAAATATTGATTCCATATATAGATATACAATGTCAGCAGGAGGAGAAATGGGAAATATGGAGAAAGATTTTCTTACTGACAGAAATCAAAAATGGATACCTCAAATACGAAAACTAGTTAAACGAAATAAATGTTTTATTGCTGTTGGTGCCGCGCACTTAGGCGGCCCTTACGGAGTCATACAGCTCTTGAAAGATGAAGGTTACGAACTAATACCTGTTAAATTATGAGGATTGCGTTTTTATTGAGTTTAGCTATACTTGTTTTAGGCTGTAAAACTTACTCAGAAGATGACATTGACTCTTTCAATAAAACAATTGAGACGTATATTGAAGAGCATGATCTCAACATGACTAAATCCGAGAGTGGTTTATATTATAGTATACTGGAAGAAACAGAACAAGCACCATTGATTAGATATACAGACCAAGTCTCATTTTATTATACTGGTGAATTTTTAAATGGTGAAGTATTTCAAATAATTCCTCAAGAAGAAGCTTTAACTTTTAAAGTTCAAGAACTTATACTTGGTTGGCAGGAAGGGCTTATGCAACTTCAAGGCGCCGGATCAATAGTTCTTATCATACCTCCTCATCTCGGTTATGGAGCTAAGAAGACCGATAAAATTCCACCAAACTCTATTCTTAAATATACGCTTACTGTCAATGAGGTCAGGTAATCTGAGCTAAGTAAAAATAGATCGGCATTCCAAGTGTTACATTCACAGGGAACGTTATTGCTAAAGCCATTGGAAGATATAGGCCTGGATTAGCTTTAGGTACCGCTATTTTCATCGCAGCTGGAACAGCAATATACGAAGCGCTCGCCGCTAAAATCGCTAACATGAATCGACTGGATATGTCTGGTGTAATGTGTATAGATAGATATGCAACAAGGCTTCCATTGATTAAAGGTATTATAATCGCAAATATTAACGGAAATAATCCATTCGAAAGAAACGAACTGAGTTTTCTACCACTAACTATTCCCATATCTAACAAGAATATTGCTAAAAACCCTTTGAATATATGGGTAGTAAAGGGTTCGATACCTTCGGCTTGTTTGTCTGTTGCTAAATAACCAATAACAAGACTACCAAGAATTAACAACACACTTCCGTTGGTGAATGAATGTCTAATTGCTTGACCTTTCTTTATTTGCTCTTCTTCCTTACCGTTGAACATAGAGATTAAGATCAATCCAGTAATTATGGCAGGAGCCTCCATGAGCGCCATTAAAGCCACCATATGACCGTGTACTGACATGTTTTGCATCTCGAGGTAAGAGACCGCTGTCACAAATGTTACTGCACTAATAGAGCCATAAGCTGCAGCAATAGCACCAGCATTGGGAACTGAAGTCTTTCTTTTTAAAATAAAAAAAGCGTAAACGGGAATAAGAATTGAAACAAATAATCCAAAAAGAATAGTTCCAATAACCTCACCATCGAAAGATTCGTGAGAAAGTTCTTGTCCACCTTTAAAACCGATACTAAAAAGAAGGTATATCGAAATAAACTTCGAAGAGTTTGAAGGTATTGCTAAATCACTTTTAACGTAAACAGCTATTATACCCAGTAAAAAGAAGAGTAACGCTGGGTTTGTCAAATTCTCAATCAGGAGATCTAAATTCATTACAATGTATTATTTGGTAATTGAATATTCGCTATCAAAAACACTCCATTTAATATCAGCACTTCGATCTACAATGTATCCATCTATCCGCAGGTCTGCTAAAACTGAGTTTGAAAGTTGATCAAATGCAGTTTGTAACTCTCTAACTTGCTCTTTTATTAGGAATTTAATGAACGTGAAACGCTGTTTGTACGCACTCTCTGTTTCCAAAATTTCATTTTCATATAAATCGAAAACATATTGATAAAATCGATCCACAGTAACCATTTCTGTCGAACGGCCTTCCATGAATTCACGGATCATCATGGTGTTAATATCCGCCACAAAAGATACTTGATCGACATTGTTTAGTTCAATGGTTTCAGCCAAAAGACCCATTACATCTCTGTTGTTAGTATGCAATGTAGTTCCTAGAGCAGTGGATATTAAAGGCTCTTTCATAAAAGTAGACTGTACATAAGATTCTAAATGTGCAGATGGACAAACGATCGCTAATTGATTCTTCATAACTAACATTTTTTAAGGATTACAAAAATCGCAGTACATCGGATTTTCTGATTCTTTACCATTCGGAAATTTATTTTCCTGTTCATAACTACATTTTTGGCATACTTTGATCGAAAAAAGAATCGATCTTGTTGGTAAGCCACAACTTGAGCACGGCAAACCTGGTTTGTTTTCTTTCACAACGAAACCAGGGGTATTGCATTCTGGACATATGGACTCAAGATTCTCAATTAGATTAAGCGTGGCATACTCTATATTCTTCATCCTTGTTGGATTATATAAAGCTCTCATATCTGAAGAAACCGAAAGGTTTTGACCAATACTTAGTGAAGCATCTATAAATTTGATGATGCTTTCTTTATCAAATTGATCCTTTAATATCACTTCATTTTTGTCCTTATCCTTGACAATTAATCCATGTGAAGGAAACTTAATATTTTCAAAAGCTTCGTTTAGCTCTTGAAGAGACATGATGTCTTCCTCATACAAGTTAGTATCAGAACTTAAGTGCTTACCAATGGCCTCGAGATTATTTTTAAAATCTTTAAACATTACAATCTCTTCATTGGCATTTGTGAAAGGCATGGCAGGATGGGCTCCAAAGGAACCTTCGCTTGCGATGACCAAATCACAACCTGACACATCTTTACCGTATTTACACTTTTTACGCAGTGTTTCAATTGGATCGTCTACCCTAGCTATTTCTCTCGTAAAGGTTCCAAATTGGTTTGTATCAATAAGAGAGGAAGCAAATAGCCTAGCATTATATACTTTTTCAAAAATTGGAGCAATCACTTGTTCCTTTTTGTGTTGCGTGGCTATAAATACACGCGCATTGTCATACAACGCAATTGCCATTTGCTACCTTCTATTTTCTATTGCCCCTGACCTAAAGAGAAACCTCTTTCTCCGTCGAAGTAATACAAGTTTTCCGTTTTTATGGCATCAAATCCATGTTCCCCAACGCTTTTAAGCAATTCAATCACTTCATTATTTGATACTGTCTTTTCGTCTTTTGAAACAAAACGACATCTCCAGTGATCAGTGCAGAAAGTCTCGCTGAACCCTTCTGGCCATACTTTTACACCTCTATTAGTCACAAGTATTAATTCAAGATCCTCTGTACTTGCTTTTTTCAATTGATCTCCAAATTCAACAGCATTTTTTCTTGGATCGTGAACAAAAACATCAACACCCTTAAGTTCTTTTTTATGTGTTTTTCTTTCATACTTCAAGAACTCAATAGTTTCGCTATTTACATTGTGCACAGCGTTTAACTCTGAAGGTTCCTGCCCTAACCTTTCAATTACAGCATCTGCAAATTCCTGAGTAGTCACTCTTTTTGCACTTGAGCCTTCTTTATAAATATCAGCAGTATGGATTTTATCTTCTAGTGTTTTTAACCAAGCGTTTTCAATTTTGTTTGCTACTTCTTGCTCTCCTAAGTGTCTGAGCATTAAAACAGCACCATTTAATAATCCACTAGGATTTGCAATTTTCTTTCCTGCAATATCAGGAGCAGAACCATGAATAGCTTCGAACATAGAGCACTCCTCTCCTATGTTACTTGATCCACATAGACCAACTGAACCTGCTATTTCTGCAGCAATATCAGAAATTATATCTCCATATAAGTTCGCTGTAACAATAACATCAAAATCTTCAGGGTAATTAGCCAGTTTAGCAGATGCTATATCGATAATCATATGATCACTTTCAATATCTGGATATTGAGCAGCAATTTCGTTAAATACCCTTCTGAACAAACCATCAGTTTGTTTCATGATATTATCTTTAGAAAAGCATGTTACTCTTCTTCGACCATTAACTCTTGCATATTCAAAAGCATATTTGCAAATTTTCTCACAACCAGGACGAGTAATAAGCTTCAGACACTGCTCAACTTCGTCTGTTTGACGGTGCTCAATTCCTGCATATAGATCTTCCTCGTTTTCTCGAACAATCACTACATCCATATTGTGATGCTTTGTATCTACATATGGGTAATAACTCTTAACTGGTCTAACATTTGCAAAAAGGTTCAATGATTTTCTAGTCGTTACGTTCAAACTTTTGTAACCCCCGCCTTGTGGTGTTGTTATTGGTGCTTTTAAGAAAATCTTGTTTCTCCTAATTGTATCCCAACTTTCCGTTGAAATTCCTGAAGAATTACCTGCGAGGTATACTTCCTCACCAATTTTAATTTCTTCGTACTCTAAAGGTGCACCTGCTGCCTCTAGAACTTTCAATGTGGCATCCATGATTTCTGGTCCGATACCGTCTCCTTTCGCAATAGTAATTTTACGCATAGCTTATGTTTTGTTTCGTGCAAATTTAAAAACTCTTCTCGAATAATATTTATTTATCTTTGTAATGAAATGCATTATTTTAATTTATGAATTACACTCTCAATCAATTACAAATTTTTCTCAAGATCGTAGAACACAAAAGTGTAACTAAGGCTTCAGAAGAGCTTCACCTCACTCAGCCAGCTGTGTCTATTCAACTAAAGAATTTTCAAAATCAGTTTGAAATTCCTCTTACTGAAATTGTTGGTCGAAAATTGTATGTAACAGATTTTGGTGAGGAAATTGCCGAAGCAGCACGGCGAATTATCGATCAAGTAAATGCGATTGATTATAAAACAATGGCTTACAAGGGTGAATTGATCGGTAAGCTTAAAATATCTATCGTATCTACGGGAAAGTATATAATGCCTAATTTTCTATCTGAGTTCATTCGTTCTAATAAGGCCATTCAATTGAATATGGATGTTACGAATAAATCCAAAGTAATCAATCACTTAGAAAATAATGATGTAGATTTTGCACTGGTTTCCATCCTTCCCGATCACCTGCAATTAGAGCGGTTAGATCTTTTATCCAATGAATTATGGCTGGTTGGAAATGAGAAACTATATGATAGCAAAGATAATACTCATAAGATATTAGAGAACTTACCACTTATTTTCCGTGAAGAAGGATCGGGTACTCGAAAGTCGATGGAACTATTCTTACACGATAAAGAAGCCTCTGTCATAAAGAAACTTGAACTCACATCAAATGAAGCTGTAAAGCAAGCCGTTATCGCAGGATTAGGATATTCAATTATGCCGCTAATCGGAATTAGAAACGAACTTGAAAACAAGCAACTTTTTATTACTCAAGTTCCTGGATTACCAATAAAAACTGCCTGGAGTTTGGTGTGGTTAAAAGGTAAAAATTTGTCACCTGTGGCAAAAGCATTTTTAGACTATCTTAAACTGAATAAGGAAAAAATAATAGAAACTAAATTCAAGTGGTATACTGACTTTAAAGGAGTTCTTTGACCAATTTATATGCTTTAACAGGAATATATTTCACAATACATCAAGTTTTGTTTGGTCATGAAACTTTTCCATCTTGTGATCAATCTAATCTCTTTTAAATATTTTCATATTATGATTGAATAAGATAAAGAAGGTGTTTAAAATTCTTATATTCTTTCCTGTAATTATTGGATGACTAACTTTTGTGTTATAATTTCTGAATCAGTTGTCATAAAAACAACAGAATAAACTCCAGATGCAATGTTTAATGAATACGTCAGGTTTAACTCTTCTGAATTAATTGCTTTTACCATCTCACCTGTGCTTGAATAAATATTGATTTCCTTAAGGTTATTAATTGTATTGATATTAATTCTACCATTAGTTGGGTTTGGATATACAGCGTATTCTTCAACATCTTTCAATTCTTGATTTTGAATATTTAGTGATTCGTCATTTTGTGTAAGTTCATTCTCAAACTTATATGCTATATCTTCAGACATTTGATACTTACATTTAGCTTGACGATCTACCTCAATATTAATTTCGTTAACAACTATATTCCCCATGTAACAATTTGGTGAAAAGCTTTGAGCATCTTGGTATTCAAAAAAGTTAGATTCTTCCATGTTTAAGTTTGTTATTACGTCACCACATGATGAAAAATCATTTAATAAGAGCTCTTTATTTATTGTTAAAGAACCATTTGTACTGTTCAACTCTTCAACCAGAATATCTGATAATCCTTGAACATCAAAATTGTTGCAAGCTAGATATTCTAATCTGTTATCACCTTCAAATGATATAGCGTTGCCCATAGAACCAGTGAAATGATTATTTCGAATAATGTTCAAAGGGTTATCTTGAGATTGAAAAATGATCCCATTGCTAAATACACTGTTCCCAACACCTTCTATTTCATTGCTAGCTATTGCTGAATAAGAATCACCTGTTTGCTTAATTCCAATAGCTTCATATTGATAAGAACCTTCATCCAAAACAATATAATTATTCGCGATTTGTACATTTTTACTGTTCTGAATTAGTATAGCTGTTAAATTATTAGTGAAAAGCAAATCATTGATTTTCATTGCATCCGTATTGTTATTAATCAAAAGTGCTGTCGTCAGTGATTCAAATGTGTTATCACTATTAGTTGTGTTAGGTTTGTAATCTAATGAAAGAATACTTGCAGCATTTAATTCTACCCCCGTACCTCTTGAATCAGGTGAAGAATTTTGAGCTCCCTTGAAGTAGCTTTGATCAAGAACGAAATCGACATTATTAGATTTGATCATTTGTGAATAATTTGCATTTTCATTGATAAAAGAAGTATTAAGAATTTGGGGAGTTGACATTCTGTTATAATCACCATCTAGTACAATTGAAGACTGGTTGTTACTGAAGTCACAATTCTGAATATATATTCTTCCTCCACTCAATGAATCACCATAACCATTAGTCTTCGCAAAAGTAGAAACCCCAATTATGGCATTTGACACTGATGAGTTTATTAGTTCCAAAGCGCCATCTTCACTTAAATCGTTTGAAAGCACTTCAATACCACCCCATGTATTGGCGCATCCATCAACATTTGAAAAATCGCAATCGGAAACAAATAATTGTGAATTAGACTGTACTATAATTCCCGAGTTTGGAAAATATGGGTACTGATTAAGATCCTGATTTTCACTAAATTCAAAGTTCTGACCATTTAAACTATAAGTAATGTTGTTATCAATGATTAGTGCTCCTTTAACACGAATTATTCCGTCATTATTAACATCAACTAGTTCTTGATTATTATCAGAAATAATAATACTGTTATTATAATCGAATATAGGTCCTTGAGGAAAAAAGGATATTGTATCAAAAAATATACATCCATCGTTGTTTGTAATCATATATGAATAGTTCCCACCTGTGAGATTATATCTGTTCCATTCATCACTACCGTCTGACCATTGTATTGAGTGATTTGAAACACTTCCGCTGTCCAGGCTTACAAATACACCCTGATTAAAGTCACATGAGGATGTATTCAAACTCACTGTTGTTTGAATCGGATGCGCATTTTTCGCCATCAATACAGCTTCAGCTGCATTTAACCTTCCTGCACCCAAAGTACCAACAAAATTAGGGTTAACATCATAAATGTCATCAGCAGTATTTTTAAGTATGTTCTCTATCTGAGTAGGTGTTAAACAAGGGTTAACGGATAGCATTAAACCAACTGTTCCAGATACGTATGGAGCAGCGAAAGACGTTCCATTTCCAGTTACATACTGATTTCCCGGTAAGGATAAAGCAACATCATAACCAGGAGCGGAGATGTCTACTCTGTCATTGTGTTGATGTGTGCTATTTGGATCATTGATCACTGGTTGATGTTGGTCATTCTGATCTATACTTGTAACTGAAATCACGTTGTCAAATGAAGCTGGATACACTAAATATTCAGAACCTCCGCAAGTAGGTCCATTCCCAGCAGCTGCAATAATTGTAGTACCGTTATCAAATACCTCGTCTACAACAGATTGATAATATGGATTAAATGTACAGCCCGAAGCCCATGAGAGGTTTAAAACTCTAACACCAGCATAAGAAGCAACGAGCATCTCATTATAGCTCATCGTTCTCAATGAGAGTTTACAATTAAATCCTATTGAACTTTTTCCTACCGCATTATCAGTATTTCCTGCCGCAGTAATGGCAACAGCTGTACCATGAGTGGTATTCGTATTATTACTCACATTGAAATCGTTATAGGCACCAGCAAGTTCTTCGTGTAAGGTATCAAACCCTGTATCAAGCACACCTATATGAATGAACGGCTCTCCATGTGTTAAGTCCCAAGCCTCAGCAGCATTAATTAAATCTAACGCGTAATCCGATGTTATGGATGAATTAAAATCGTTTGGTGTATATAGAGATTGGAATTCTTCAATTATTTGTGGTGTGTGAAGACTGTTGTCGTTTTTTGTATACTCTAGTACTGAAGTAACATCTTCTGTCACGACCTCATAAACTTTCTGTAATTCGTTATTTTTCGAAGCAGGTAATGCTCGATCAACAGAAGTGATATAGCTTTGAGCTTTCAACGTAATTATTGCCGCTGGATCTTCAACTGTTACCCAAACTTTAGTTTGAGCGAATAAAGAGGAAGTGAATGTAACCGACAGGCAAAAAATAATAAGTTTAAACATTTCGTTTCGTTTTAATCTTTGATCAAATTTACGTCGACAACTATGCTTAAACATGCCTAAAAACAAGGGTATATAGGGAGTTGCGTATATTTTCAGTAATGCTTCTAAGTGAATTCAAAAATTAAATTAAGTGAATTGTAGTACCCCTTTTACACAGATAATTCTAAGTGGAAATACTTAGTCTCTGTGGGACGTTAAGTTTATAAAACACAAAAGGAGCTCTCTCGAGCTCCCTTTTATTCTGTCAATGGTCAATTGAATTGTTTGCGCTATCCAATTAAAACATTACAAGACCATTGGCTTCTTTATTAGGATGAATGGGACTGATTACCTTTTGAGTTACTGAATCCCTTAAAGATTGGGATGAGACATGCGTAATAAATACTTTTGATGTAAGAGAAATCTTCAGATTCCAATTTATCATATGAATGATAAAAGTCTGAGTATTTAACAATATCTCTTATCATCATTTTTTTCTGTTCTTTTTCATTAATAGGCATAGTATACATGGCTTTAGTTTTTTTTACAAACATAAGCCTGAACTATTCAGTAAATCTAAACTAGATATCATAAACATAAAGGATTCCATAGAATTATGGAATCCTTTATAAGTAATATTAATTTAAGTTATACTACAAATTAACTAGGTTAAATACCAATAAGAATTACGCATTTCTACGTAAGGTTAACAGAAAAAAAAATGAAGAAGAAGTCTTTGAAACTAAACGTAGCCTTTGTCCCTTGCCCAAATACTAAGCTGAGCCGAATTGGGAATATCCAACTTTTTTAAGATGTTGTGCCTATGGGTATCAATCGTTCGGTTAGAAACATTCAGCTGCAAACCAATGTCTTTAGATGTGAATCCTTTAGCTATTAATTTTACAATCTCAATTTCACGATTGGTCAATTCGGGATCGCTACCGCCATCTCCGAACATGGAATTTACATATTTATCTTTGATTTCGCTACAAATATATTGATTCCCATCATTCACCTGCTCAATCGCCTTGATAAGCTCTTCTTTCGAACTGTTTTTTGTAAGGTATCCTTTCGCTCCTTTATTCAATATTTTTTTGACAAGCGCAGTGTCATCATGAATAGATAAACCAATAATTCTGACATTGGGAAGCGTGTTCGTTATTTCATCAGTGCAATCAAAACCATCACCATCTTTTAAATTAATGTCCATTAATACAATATTAGGGCGATAAGAATTCGCCATTTGAATTGCTTCTTTTGTTCCAGAGGCTGAGCCTATTACATTGAAATTTTCAACTGATGAAAGGATAGTGTTCCAAGCCTGGGCAATTAAATGATGATCATCTACAATAAGTATATCAATTTTACTCATGATTTAGTTTTAGCTATGAAGTCTGTGACTAAGATAGATTTTTATATTGAACTGATTACATTAACTTTGGTTAAATATAAGAATTTCATTTTTTGTGAATAAAAAAAGGGCGGAAATAGTCCGCCCTTTTACAAAAACAATAGTGTAATTCTAGTAATAAATTAGTCTTCTCACCTTGGCAACATATTTTGCTAAACGAATTACCTGTTTAGTATACCCATACTCATTATCATACCATGCGTACAAAACAACATTTTTTCCACTAGGACCAACAATTGTAGCTGGTGAATCAAATACTGAACAGCATGTGTTTCCGATGATATCATTGGAAACCATTTCTTCATCAACTGAAAAGTGAATTTGATTAATCAAATCTCCATTCAATGCAGCATGACGAACAACCTCATTCAATTCTTCTCTCGTAGTTTCTTTACCAAGTTCTAGAGATAAAATTGCTAGAGAACCGTTTGGTGTAGGAACACGAACAGCATTCGCAGTTAATTTATTATCAAGTTCAGGAATAACTTTAGTTACTGCTTTTCCGGCTCCTGTAGATGTTATTACCATATTGATTGCTGCAGATCTACCTCTTCTTGGTTTTTTATGCATGTTATCCAATAAGTTTTGATCATTGGTATAAGCATGTACAGTTTCAATGTGCCCCTTCTCTACCCCAAACTTATCATTAATTACTTTTAATACAGGTGAAATGGCATTTGTAGTACAAGACGCTGCAGAATAAATCTTCGTATTTTCTAGGTCTAAATCCTTTTGATTAATTCCATAAACAATGTTAGGTATTCCTTTTCCTGGAGCAGTTAATATCACCTTTGAAACCCCATTCGACTGTCTATGTCTTTCCAGCGCTTCTTTGTCAGTAAATACACCCGTATTATCAATAACTAATGCATTGTTGATTCCATATTTCGTGTAATCAATATCTTCAGGGTTCTTTGCTTCAATCAGCTCTACGGTCTGTCCATTGATATTTAACGTTTTGTTTTCAACATCAAGATCTACAACCCCATCAAATGCACCATGTACAGAGTCGTTTCTGAAAAGCGCAGCTCTTTTCGTAATAGTTTGTTCAGAAGTATCGCGTGTTACAATCGCTCTTAGTCTTAATTGCTGACCTTTACCAGCTTGTTTGATCAACTCTCTTGCAGCCAAACGACCAATTCTTCCAAAACCATATAAAATAACATCTCTAGGTTCTGGCTTAAAACGGTCCTTACCAATAAAGTCTTTCAACTTGTCTTTCAAGAAATCTACTTCATTAGAATAATTACCTTTCTCCTGGCTGTATTCATATGCAAGTTTTCCAATATCTAACTTTGAAGGAGCAAGATCAATCGTTAATAAAGCTTCAGCCAAATCAGAAGTAGAAAAAACATCTACTGGCTTTTTAACTACATTCTCCGCATACTCATGCAGATTCATGATTTCAGAAACCGTAAGGTTAACCAAGTGATTTCTAAATAGCACTAGCTCAACTCCTTGATCATATAGAAGTTGTCCTGTTTTACTCGCTAATTTTACCGCAGCACGTTCTCTCTTCACGTGTGCATCTAACTGTTCTTCGTAACCGATTGCAGCGTCCATCTTTATTATTTAAGTTTAAATATTTTACAAATTTGATACAAAAAAAGGCCGCCCAATATGAGCAGCCTTGAAATTTTATCCTAAATAAGCTTTAAGAAGTTTGTTTCGTGAGGTATGTCGGAGACGGCGAATAGCCTTCTCCTTTATCTGTCTAACACGTTCTCTTGTTAAATTGAACTTTGATCCAATTTCTTCAAGTGTTAATCCGTGATTCATTCCAATACCGAAAAACAATCTAATTATTTCTCTTTCTTTATCTGTTAACGTTGATAATGATCGTTCAATTTCTCTCTGAAGTGATTCTGACATAAGAAGAGTATCAGCCTTAGGAGAATCGGCATTTGCCATTACATCCATTAAGGTACCACCATCTTCATTTGTTGTTAAAGGTGCATCCATTGATACGTGACGCCCCGAGACATTCATGCTTTCTTTAATTTTATCTTCCGGAACTTCAAGTGCCTCAGCCAGCTCTTCGGCAGATGGAGGTCTTTCGTATTCCTGTTCCAATCTTGAGAAAGCTTTGTTTATCTTATTCAATGAACCAACTTGATTCAATGGAAGACGAACGATTCTAGCTTGTTCTGCCAATGCCTGAAGAATAGATTGACGTATCCACCACACGGCGTATGATATGAACTTAAACCCACGCGTTTCATCAAACTTTTGAGCTGCTTTGATCAAACCTAGGTTTCCTTCATTGATTAAATCGGGAAGTGTTAACCCCTGATTTTGATATTGTTTTGCTACTGAGACAACGAAACGTAAGTTTGCACGAGTAAGCTTTTCTAATGCGCGTTGATCACCTTGTTTGATCTTACGTGCCAACTCTACTTCCTCGTCAGCCGTGATAAGCTCTTCTTTACCTATATCTTGTAAATACTTATCTAGTGATTGGCTTTCTCGGTTGGTGATTGACTTGGTTATCTTTAGTTGTCTCATGCTTTTATCTGATTACTTTAATTGAATGGTATGAAAGTTTGGCAAATTTACACCAATTTAATGTTTCTACAAAATTAATTTTAAATGAAAGTCCGTCTGTAGCATGTACCTCAGTATGACACTGACGGACTTTCAATAACAACGGATTGTGCTAAAATAGGATACATTTAGAGTCCAAACCCTACATAATCAATCTCTCCATTTTCTAACATAATCTCCAAAAGTATACCGTTGTTCTGTTGATTTTTTAAGTAATTAGTAAGTTCATCTACCGAACTAACTTTATCATTATTAACTTTTCGAACTACCATTCCCTCTCTTAAACCTAGTGACCTGAGCTTTCCTGCGCTGATCGATGTTATCTTAACGCCGTGATCTGTATTCAGCTCTTTCATTTCTTCCTTAGACAATTCTCCAAATGTCGCTCCAAGTGCAGAATATCGCTCTACTTCTTCTTTCGATTTTAATTCAGTATTCCCTTCTATATTTTTTAGAATAACGTCACGCGTAATCAACTCTTCCCCTCTTCTTAATGTCAATGTTACTTTATCACCTGGGCGTCTTCTACCAATAGCTTCTTGAAGTTCTGATGGTGAGTTTACCTCACGTGTACCAACTTTAAGTATAACATCGCCTTCTTTTACTTTGGCTTTCTCTGCTCCAGAATCTTCATTTATACCTGTAATATATACTCCAGAAGTATTTGGCAACTCCTCATCATTAACTAAGTCTTGGGTTATTTCTCGGATTTGTACACCAAGAAATGCTCTTTGGACCATACCGTAATCAACAAGATCATTCATAATCTTCATTGCCAATCGAGAAGGGACAGCGAAGGAATATCCTGCATAGTTACCCGTTTGGGAAGCAATAGCGGTGTTGATACCAATTAATTCTCCATGTGTATTTACAAGAGCTCCTCCTGAATTACCGGGATTTACAGCTGCATCCGTTTGAATAAACGACTCAATTGGCATTACCGATTTGTTTTGGTTACCTATAATATTAATGTTTCTGGCTTTTGCGGATACTATTCCAGCAGTCACAGTTGAAGTTAAATTGAACGGATTCCCAACAGCTAAAACCCATTGGCCAATTTTAACGTCATCACTATTTGCAATTGGCATTGGAGTAAGATCGTCAGCCTTCACCTTTAAAACAGCTATATCTGTTGATGGATCAGCTCCAACAATTTCAGCGTCATAGGTGGTATTATCATTTAATGTAACCTGAATTTCACTTGCATTCTGTATCACATGATTATTCGTAACAATATATCCGTCTTTTGATACAATCACGCCAGATCCAGATCCCTCACCAAATTGCTTTCTCTCTCTACCTGAGCCTGGACCATAAAAGAACTCCAAAAATGGGTCTCTCTGAACATAAGTTTGAACCACCTTTGTTTTTACGTGAACTACGGAGTGTACACTTCTTTCACTCGCAGCAGTAAAATCAATTGAAGGATCAATTACAGCGCTTTTAAAACTTGTGTTTACTACAGGTGTATTCTCAGCTTGACCCAATTCTACATTACGTTTTGAATCTACAGCACCTACATCCATGGTAAAATAAATTCCCAATGGAAGTAATCCTCCGAGAATTCCTAATCCGATTGTTTTTAAATTTCTACTCATTTTATTGCTTTTTTTTAGTCAAACGATCACAACAATTATAACACCAAAATGTGATTCATGTTATATATAATGCTGTTAAAAGTTGTTAAGCAAAACTGATTTTTTTCAAGTCACAATTTTTGTAATTTAGCGGCTATAATCTGACAATGAAGGAAGTTCTAAAATATATGATTATCATTATTGTGTCGCTCACGGCTGGATGGTTTTTAGGTCATAGTTTATCTTCTGACAAATCAACAAAAGTTCAAAAGGTTTTCATTGAAAAGATTAAAGAAAAGGTTGTAAGAGATACGATTAAAGTGAAAGAGCTTGTTTATAAAGAAAAAACTTACGATGACTCATTGACGATTAATGACTCTCTAGATTTAGTGCTCGATGACACTTCGGGGATTTTTAATCTCGACAGTATCGATCAAGTGATAGATTCGGAAATCATGCGTGAAGAATTGATGAACACACTCAGTTTAGAAGTAGAATGGATTACAAAAGACTCATTAAATGTTTCTGAACTTCTCAATAAAAAGGCTAACAGTTTCAGTGAAAAGATGATTATTGAATTCTGGCAAAGTCCATTGAATTTAACGGGATACGAATTGAGCCGAAATAAACTTAAGTTATTTGGATTTAATCCTGAAGAATCTATTTCTTTGCAAGTGGAAGACGATAAAAGCGAATTGATTTTAAGAACAAAGTCATTCGTTCTTCGACTGCCTAAAACAAACCAGTTCAAGACAGTTAACCTCTAGAATGGAAATAAAGTTTCAAAAGTATCAAGGAACAGGTAATGATTTCATCATGATTGATTGTGTTAATCAGTCGAATCTTGAAATATCTATACCTTTAATTCAACAATTGTGCAATCGCCGTTTCGGAATTGGTGCTGATGGATTGATTTGTATTTTCAAGCATGATGACTTTGACTTTGAAATGAAGTATTACAACAGCGATGGTTCACGAAGCTTCTGTGGAAATGGAGCTCGATGTGCTGTTGCATTTGCGCATTCATTAGGATTATTTAAGAATGATACTCATTTTCTAGCTATCGATGGAGAACACCACGCCTCGATGGGTACAAATCATGTACATTTGCTCATGGCAGAGGTCGATTCTGTTAGTAAAGATAATGATGCTTATGTCTTAGATACAGGCAGTCCACACTTTGTATCTTTTGTCAATGATATAGATAAAAAGGATATCGTGAAATTTGGAAGAGAGATCAGGTATAATGAAAAATATAAGGTAAGTGGTATTAATGTCAATCTTGTTGAGAGGGTAGATTCGCAAGAACTCAAAATGCTGACTTATGAGCGTGGTGTTGAAGATGAGACTCTATCTTGTGGAACAGGCGCGACAGCTGTAGCATTAGCATTTGCGCGAAAAAGTAATTTAACTGATACGTTCGAATTCGATATTAAAGTTAAAGGAGGTCAACTTAAAGTTAGTGCCACCCCCTGCGAAGGAGGATTCAAAAATATTTATCTCATTGGACCAGCAACATACGTTTTTAATGGATCAGTATCAGTTTAAAACTAATTCTAACGAGATACTAGCTTTTGATAATCTCGTTTTAAATCACAAATTCACCTACCTCTACGTTTTTCATGCTAATAAAGTCCCTCCACATATTGGAGTTGTTGACAATGGCCTGTTTTATTCAGTTAAAGCCAATGGTATTGACTTAGAGCTACCAATCAATAAAATAAATTCGCTAATCGAACGGAAAAAAATCTGTACATTAATATTCGAATTAAACAAAACACCTATCAGATCGATAAAAGAAATATTTGAAGGAATTGACGGAAAGATAACGAATGGCGAAACTTGCCTTACTCCTATAAGTGATGCTTACTATAGCGAATGTAAACATACCAAAATAGGTGAATTGCTTTATGATTTAGATTCGGATGGTCATATAACGAGAACATATGGTTCTTTTTTACCCATTGACTTTAGAGGTATTAAAAACTACTCTTCAAGGGAAATAAACGCAAGGATAAATAAACTAAGAGAATGAATCATCCTTTTAATATATTCTTACGTCCGCCAGAGGAGTCTGATCTTCAGTTGTTATTTGAATGGGAGAATAATAAAGAATTTGACGAGTTTTCAAGCATTGAAAGCAGCTATACAATTGACGAAATAGAAAACTTTATACGATCAGTAAAAAATATCAAAGCAAATAAACAGTTCAGATTTATGATATGTGATAGGGAATCTTCTCAAGCAGTAGGAACTGTTGATATTTACGATATAGACTTTCATAAAGAAAGAGCTGGTATCGGGATATTAATTGCAAAAAGTGAACATCGTAGAAAAGGCTTTGCTTTACAGGCTTTAGATCTCACATCAACGTTTGCAAAAGATAAGCTTGGACTCGCTTACTTATTTTGTGAAATTAATGTCGAGAATGTTGCCAGTCAGAATTTATTCGAAAAGGCAGGATTCGGTTCGAAATCATTAAGAAAAAATGCATATAACATCGATTCTGTTCCTGTGGATGTGTATTTTTACGAAAAAAACATTCAGTAAATGCAACTTTGGAAGTCAATTATCATTTTAGGAATCGTAGTTACTTTATCAGGTTGTGATTCTATCTCTGCTTATTTTGACGGTAATGAAACTACCGTAAATTCAGAAAAGACAGTTTTTTACATACACTCTGACGACTCCTTAGAAAAAGTAGCAAACAGGTTACTTAGTGCTGAGATAATCAATGATAAAGAAGGATTCCTTTCTATTGCGGAATACAAATCTTTCAGTTCTGAGAAGCTTGGAGCAGGAAAATATGAGATTGAACCCGAAACAAAATACAAGACCCTAATAAATGGTTTTACTCGTAATAGACTGGGTAACGGAAATCTTGAAGTTGAGGTTAATGTAACTTTTAATAATTGTAAGGATATCAAAGAAGTAGCTAGTAAGGTTTCGAAACAATTAGAATTAGATAGTGCTGTATTTGTAAATTATGTTTTGAGTGATAGTATATTGAATAAATATGGGTTTTCCGAAGAAAAGATTAGTGCGTTGTTCCTTCCTAACACCTACAGAATGTATTGGGATACCGATCATAGAGACTTCCTTGCTTATATGGCTAAAGAATTCAAAGCATTTTGGAATCCTGAACGTATAGAGTTATTGCGTAATAAATCGGTTTTTAAAGGTCAATCAGATGCAGTGACATTAGCATCTGTTGTATATAAAGAGCAAGATAAGTATCCTGAAGAATGGAAAACAATAGCTGGTTTGTACATCAATCGTCTCGAACGAGGAATGAAGTTGCAAAGTGACCCAACATTTAGGTTTTGCTGGGGTGATGAATTAGATGGTGTTGAACGACTACTGAACATTCACAAAGAGATAGACTGTCCCTACAATACTTATATATATGCTGGCTTGCCACCTGGTCCCATCTGTATACCGCCGTCTTCCGTTGTTGATGCTGTATTGAATGCAGAAAACAATCAGTACATTTTTATGTGTGCCAAGCCAAAAGGAGACGGTTTACACAATTTTGCCAAGACACTAGGTCAGCACAATAAAAATGCTAGAAAATTTCAGCGTTGGATCAGTAATAGAAATAGATAATTAGAAGTATGAAAACGACTGTTTTAAATGCCCGTCAAATTCAACAAAAGATTAATCGTATTGCATATGAGGTCTTGGAAAATAATTATGAAAGTCCTAAACTTTTCTTAATCGGTATTAAAGGCAATGGATTTATTTTAGCTCAGCAATTATCAGAGATTTTAAAGGACATCAGTCAGCAAGAAGTGATACTTGCAGAGATTGCAATAGACAAGCATGAGCCATTAAATCATTCTATTGAACTATCTATCGACAATAACGAAACTAAAGGTCATACAGTAATTCTAGTTGATGATGTAATTAATTCTGGGAGAACGATGCAATATGCACTAATGAAGTTGCTAGAAAAGCCAACAGACAGAATAAAAACAGTCTCTTTGGTAGATCGAAAGCATAGAAAATATCCTATACGAGTAGATTACGTTGGATTGACACTTTCGACTACGCTTCAGGATCGCATCGAAGTTGAATTACATGACGATTCAATTGCTTATTTGGTCTAAATCACCAAAGTGAAAGTTGACTCACCTCCTCTTCCCCTTCATTATTCATAAGTCCACTTGCAGAAATACCCATTAGACGAACTCTTTGATTCTTAGCATCTGCTTCATCGAGTAATTCAAAAGCTATTTTACGGATCTTGTCCTTGTCTTGTAACCACTCTACAGAGGTAAAAGAGCGCGTGATTGTTTCAAATTCTGAGTTTCGTACTTTTACAGTTATGGTTCTTCCCCACTTCCCATGATTAGTATACCTTTCCCACCATTTATCAAAAATTGCAGAGAACCTTTCATTAACTGCTATTTCGCCATGAATGTTATCTGAAAATGTATTCTCGGCTCCTACACTTTTTCTTTTGCGGTCTGATTTAATCTCTCTATTGTCTATTCCTCTGCTAATATGATATAGAAACCCTCCAGATTTACCAAAGAGTTGTTGCAATTGAGACTTTTGATACCTCAATAGGTCTTTTCCGAAATTGATACCGTTCTTCTTCATTTTCTCGGCCGTGACCTTACCTACGCCAAAAAAAGATTCTATGGGTAATTCTTGAATGAATGATGGACCTTCATCTGGAGAAATAACAAACAATCCGTTCGGTTTATCTTGATCAGATGCTATTTTGGCCAAGAATTTATTATAGGATACTCCAGCAGAGGCTACCAAATTAAGTTCATTCTGGATGTCATTCTTGATTTGTTGAGCGATGAGCGTCGCTGAGGGAACTTCAAAATTAGTGTACGTAACATCCAAAAAAGCTTCATCCAAAGAAAGCGGCTCTATGATAGCTGTATATCTCTCAAATATTTTTCTGATTTCAATTGATACTTGCTTATATTTCTCGAAATCTGGCCTTACAAATAAAAGCATTGGACACTTACGAAGAGCTGTTTTTGCCGGCATTGCTGAACGAACACCAAACTTTCTCGCTTCATAACTCGCTGCAGCAATAACCCCTCTTCCACCCGAACCACCAACAGCCAAGGGTTTACCTCGCAGTTCTGGATGATCACGTTGTTCAACAGATGCATAAAATGCATCCATGTCAACATGAATTATTTTACGCTCGTCTGGCTTCATGCATCTTCTTCAGCTTCCGGATCTATTATTTTCTTAATATCCTCTTCCGTGCTATCTAACTTCTTTCTACAAAACTCGACTAGAGATTTTGCTTCAATAACAGTTTCTGATAGTACATCAATTTTAACCTCTTTGCGTTCCAAAGAGCCTACTATCTCTTTCAAACGTTTCATGGCCTCTTCGTATGTTAGTTTCTCATCAATCTTCATTTTCTTATTTTATCTTTTTTACTTCTGAAATCTTACTCGTAATTAAACTCTTACTTGTTAATGTCTTCATAGTCTTGCCTGAAATATCTCCTCCATGCTTGTCAACATCAATTTCCTCTATTGTCGAAATCGTATACCCAGCTTCAAGCATCTTATTAGGGTTTAAAACACCCAGTAAATCATTTAAGTTTTCTAGTTCAACCCGATCCCTTTCAACTTGATTATTACTGAACACTCTAACATTGTCGACCATGTGTTCCAAGGTGAATTTACGCTCATCCTTAATCAACCTATGTGCATTCATATCTACATCATCAAGAACACGCTCCAAGTGATTCTGTTCGTCTCGAACTGTTCGCTCAACTTGATGAATTAACTGATGAATTATTCTTTCCTGCGTACGACTTGCTTCGTGCACCGCGGAAAAAGCAGCCGAACTTACATCATTCTGAATCTGTTGAAAAACAGTACGCCAGTGCTGAGTCATTGCTCTACTGTAATGCTGAAGATAATTATTCAAGTGATTGAACTCTTCCCTTTCTTCACTAATCAATTGTTGAGCTCTATGTATCACCTTATCATGTAAGTCTCTCATGATCTCCTTAAATGAAGAAACTGCGTAATGTATATGAGAGGCTACAGCTGTCGGTGTTTTAAAATACATGTGTGCAACTAGGTCAGCGACTACTCTATCTGTTTCGTGTCCAATACCTGTTAGAATAGGTAGTCTTGATTTGGCAATAGCCTGAGCAATATTGTAATCATCAAAAATTGCAAGATCCATTTTACTTCCACCTCCCCGCAAAATGACAATTACATCAGCATCATAGCAAGATGCTTCCACTATAGCATTAGTGATTTCGGGAATTGCTTGTTCACCTTGGACTCTAACAGGGAAAACCTTTATGATAAATTTATTGTATTCATGGTTATTCAATAGCTCATCATTAAAATCAGTAAATCCTGAAGTATCTGGAGAGCCTATTAACGCTATTCGTTTAATAATAACGGGCATTCTCAACTCCTTCTGTCTATCCAAAAGATTCGCCTTTTTCAGTTGTGAAATAACCTCCTTACGTTTCTTTTCAATAGCTCCATACGAATAAGCTGGATCTATATTTAAAACATTTAATTTAAGTCCGTATACAGCATGGTATTCAATTTTCAACGCAAATAGAACATTGTTACCAGGCTTTAATATACCCTGAAGCTCGGATGCCCCAACTTGTTCTTGAATAAGTTTGTAACTTCTAGACCAAATGGTAGCGAAGCTTTTCGCAGTCATCACATTATTTTTGGTATCAGCTAATTCTAAGTAATAGTGACCACTTTTTACATTAACTTTTATTACTTCAGCCGTGACCCAAAAAGTACGGTCACCGAACTTCGACCAGAAATGGTTTTCCAGAGATTGATTTAACTGAGTAAGAGAATATACTTTGCGTTCAGATGCCATTGTTGAATAAAGATAATTGAAATTATACAGTTTTCAATGCGTACTAAAAACTTATTCTTACATGTTGTGATTTGACTCGTTAAGATGATTCTTAACACATTCTTTTCGAACTTTTAAATGCCTAACCATGTTATTATAATTAAGAAATGTCGCTTCTGTTAACAAAAAATTAACAATAATGGCATGATATTTTCTTTGTCTAAACTAAAAAATACAACTGATATGAAAAATCTTATACTTTTTATTTTCTTAGCTGCTTTTATGCAGTCATGCGCAGTCATCCGACCAGGAGAAGTTGGTGTTAAAACTAAATTTGGTAAAATAAGCCCAAACATTAAAAAGAGTGGTCTACTCTACTATAATCCTTTTACGTCATCTGTTACTAGGGTTCCTACCCGACTAATCAACCGTGAGATGGAAATGAATTTACCATCGAAAGAAGGTTTGACAATAAACTCGGATGTATCGATACTTTATAGAATCCAGGCAAATGAAGCGATTACAGTCGTTGAAGAGGTCGGTCTACATTTTGATAAAATTATCACCGCAGTGTTTAGATCTGCCGCCGCTGACGTATGTTCTCAATTCCTTGCAAAGGATATGCATAGCGGTGAACGAAGGACAATAGAAAAGCGAATAACGGAACTAATGAACGAATACTTAGAGCCAAGAGGGTTCAAAGTAGAGTCAGTCTTACTTAAGAGCATTAAGCTTCCAGGTGGTCTATCGAAGGCTATAGAGTTAAAGCTTGAGTCTGAACAAAATGCTTTAAGGATGCAGTACGTAAAACAAGAAGAGCAAGCAGAAGCTGAGAGAATCCTTATTCGCGCTGAAGGACAAAAACAAGAGAGAATTATTAAGGCCGAAGCAAAAGCTAAGGAAATTGAAATCGAAGCTCAAGCAACCCTTTTAGCCAATGAGAAGCTAAACAAAAGTCTATCGGAACAAATTTTAAAGATGAAACAGATTGAAGCAATATTAGAATTATCGAAGTCACCAAATGCAAAAACTTTATTCATGAATCCGGAGAATCCGTTTTACATGATGAACGAATAACATAAGATTAACGTTTAGTAAAATGACCATCCTTTTGGGTGGTCTTTTTTTATATCATCTTATTAGTTCGATGCTCTTTTCCAATATTGTGTGCGGTAGAACCAACCGATATAACCTCTGACTGCGAGTTTATTGTCATTAATCAACCACAATTTACAATCGTATATCTCTCCATTATTTGGGTCAAGAATAGCATCCTCTGCAGACCACTCGTCTCCATCTTTAACTAAACCAGTAATGATTTCCATCCCTCGAACAGGTTTATCTTTTCTGTAGTCTTTACAGTCAATACAGATAGGATTATTTGTATTGACTTTTAGGTTATGGAGTTCGATTATCTTCCCGTAAAACTTACCTTCTTTTTCATAGATCTTGACTTCTGATTTAAGTTCTCCAGTTTTATCATCATATGTTTCCCAAATACCAGTAATATCCTGCGCATTCGCATCAAACATGCACAGAACGATTAGAACGATTGACAGAGTTTTAATGAAATTCATTGTATTGAAGTTAACAATTTATTGAAAACCTAGACAATAAGGAAGAGAGTGTCTTGAATAAATTGACGAACGTCATATTTCGCCTGTGAATTGTACTAGCACTATTTTCTTATCCAATACTGTGTCTGGTAAAACCATCCTAGGTAGCCTCTTAACGCAAGTTTATTGTTAGACGCTAACCACATTCTTACATCGTAATAATCATCATTGTCAGGGTGGTAAACACCACCATCAGCATACCATTCATCATCATCTTTCTCTAAGCCCACTATGATCATCATTCCTTTTAACGGTTTGTTCTTCCGTTTTCCAGAGCAGGTGGTACATATAGGATCATAATTACCATCGTCAGGATTATGTATGGCGATTACCTTACCATAAATCTTATCATTTTTTTCGTAAAGCTTTATCTCTGATTTAAGAACACCATCTTCATATGTTTTCCATACACCTTCAATACTTTGTGATTTAACAATGAACGTAACCAATAATGTAAATGTTAAAAATACGTATTTCATAATACTGTAGATTGTTGACTCAAATAAAACGCAAAAGTCTATCATATTGTTGTCTTTGAGTTGGATTTTTAAAAAGCTATCTTTGTACTATAGATTGATACATGAATAAGGCACCAACAACTCCTCTAGCAGAAAGAATGCGTCCCAAGAATTTGGATGAATATGTTGGGCAAAAACATTTGCTCACTGAAGGAGCTAGTTTACGTAAATCTTTAGATGCAGGTGCCATTCCCTCTATGATACTATGGGGTCCTCCAGGAGTTGGAAAGACTACTCTAGCCTTGCTGTTAGCACAAAAGTTAAAAAGACCATTTTACACATTATCAGCTATTTCCTCTGGAGTTAAAGATGTCCGAGAAGTAATAAGCAAAGCCCAAAACCAGGGAATGTTTGATCGAGGTGGTGCTCTTCTTTTCATAGATGAGATTCATAGATTTTCGAAAGCTCAACAAGACTCTTTACTAGGGGCTGTTGAAAAGGGAACAGTTACACTAATTGGTGCCACAACAGAGAATCCATCGTTCGAAGTAATCTCAGCGCTATTATCAAGAAGCCAGGTTTATACACTCAAATCCCTGACCAAAGATCAATTGATAGACTTACTTCAGAATGCTTTAAAAAAAGATGAATACTTATCAAAACTTGACATTGAACTCAAGGAGACAGATGCCCTATTACGAGTTTCTGGAGGTGATGCCAGAAAGCTTTTGACTCTTTTTGAAATAGTAATCAATACTTTTCCGAATGACAGTAAAATCATAGTTACGAATGATGAAGTATTTTCAATTGCTCAGCAAAACATTGTTCAGTATGATAAGGATGGTGAGCAGCATTATGATATTATTTCTGCATTTATTAAGTCAATTAGAGGAAGTGACCCGAATGCTGCAGTTTACTGGTTAGCAAGAATGATTGAAGGAGGTGAAGATCCTAAATTCATTGCTAGACGATTGATCATTTCTGCCAGTGAGGATATTGGATTAGCCAATCCTACAGCCTTGATCATGGCAAATAACGCATTTCAAGCTGTAAATACTATAGGCTTTCCTGAAGCCAGAATCATCCTTTCTCAATGCGCAATATATTTGGCTAATTCTCCAAAGGGGAATGCGTCGTACATGGCAATAAACAAAGCACAAACAATAGTGAAAAACACAGGGAATCTTCCGGTTCCTTTACCACTGCGGAATGCTCCAACCCAACTTATGAAAGACTTGGATTATGGAAAAGGCTATAAATATTCTCATGATTTTCCTGGAAATTTCGTTCCTCAAGAATTTTTACCTCAAGACATTGCAGGGTCTAGCTTTTTTGAAGCAGGAAGTTCAAAGCGAGAGCAGGAAGTTCAACAAAACCTGAAAGACCGTTGGAAAGGAAAGTATTAAACCTTTTTAAATGCCTTCGGTAAAAATGTTAATATATCCTCAGAAATCATTGATTGCTCTCCTAGTTCCTTAGCGCATTCCTCTCCTGCTATACCATGAAGTCCAACACCCAAAATAGCTGACTCCTCAGGTTCATAACCTTGAGCCAACAGCCCTGTGATTATACCAGTTAAAACATCTCCACTACCCCCAGTTGCCATTCCAGAAGACCCAAAAGTAGAAAAATAGAGATCACCTTCCGGCGTAGCAATAGATGTGTATGCGTCTTTCAAAACAATATAGAAGTCATTTTCGACTGCAAAAGAACGCAGAATATTTAGTCGTTCATAACCATTTTTAAATGAGCCACACAACCTTTCAAATTCTTTGGGGTGCGGAGTAAATATACTCTTTTTAGGGATTATTGATAATAACTCTTTCCTCTTAGCCAAAATATTTAATGCATCAGCATCAATCACGATTGGATCATTCTGGCGATTTAAGAAGGATTTAAATGCTGAAATTGTTCCTTCAGAAGTTCCAATTCCCGGACCTATTCCGTAAGACACTCCATGCGTTACATCGATATTCTCACAAGTAGTATGTCCCGTGTAAGAAAGCATTACCGATGGAATTCGTGTATTAAAAGCAATACTTCCTGAATCAGGCACGTAAGCAGTGGTCAGTCCAGCGCCTGATCTCAGAGACGCTTCAGATGCTAGCAAAGCCGCCCCCATTTTTGTTGCACTCCCAGCTATAACACCAGCATGACCATATGTTCCTTTGTGTGAAAAACGCGATCTTACTTTTTTAATTCTACTGAGCTTATTGATTGTCACATAATAATTTGAACAATCCAAGTCCTTTAATCTTTCAGTTTTCAACCCAATATCAAGGATGTTAAAATGACCGACATACTTGGATTGGCTAGGGATAAAAAATGATAGTTTTGGTGAGTGAAAGGTAAATGTAAACGATGCATTTACAATTGAATCACCTTTACCGTTTAGCTTATCGCAATAAAGACCAGACGGCACATCCACACTGAATATTGGAACATTGAGAGTATTAATTTTATCGATGATCTGTTTTGCTATTCCTTCTGCCGGTCTCGACAATCCTGTTCCGAAAATGGCATCAATTACATCTGTTAAACCATAAGTCATTAAATCGCTATCAAAGCTTTCGTTTATTTGCGTCCAATTGACTTGAGTATCTTCTAATCTTTTTCGATTATGCTCAAAATCCTTCGAAACAGAATCACTATTTCCAACAAAAAAACACGTTATCTTGTACCCCATTTCATCGAGACGCCTTGCGATTACTAACCCGTCTCCACCATTATTACCAGGACCACAGAAAATTCCGAAATGAGGTGTTTTGTTGATTCGTTTGTAAATTTCTAAATATCCCGACAACTGATTTGTCCAACACTCAGCCGCACGTTCCATTAGGTCTAAACTAGAAATAGGTTCGGCTTGAATCGTTTTTCTATCTAGTTCTCTCTGTTGATTAGCAGTTAGGATTTTCATGTTACATTTTTTCCTTTTTCAGCACAATAGTGTTCTCCTTGGGGTGAATAACCTTAAGCGTTATTCTTTCCGTATTCGCAGATTCTATAAGCGATATAAGTGTCCCCTTATCGAATAAAAAACGTGGCTCGAACTTAAAATCAACGATTTTTAATGTGTCTTCATTTAGTTCATATACAATTTCGTTGTAGGTAGGAATCACTTTTCCTTGACTATCAATATAAAAAACTTGTTTATCATCTGAAAATTTAATCCCCTGTCGAATTCGTTCCATAGGAAACTCAATTGACTCGATAACCCACTTATCTTGCTCAAGCAAAACCTCCATTTCATCTTTTTCGCTAACTGTAGAGTCATTTGTACAATTGAACAGAGTAAGCATCAATAGTAATGATAATGTATATCGCATCACGTTATTTTTTTTAAACAAAAATACAAGAATGATGAACATTTGATTCAGTTAACAAACTATGATTAACAAACTTTCACGTTAGGAGGAGTTAAAGGAATTATTTGTACAACAAAATCAATCTATGATCGACATTTTTTTTAAAGAAAACGCTAAACTTGAATTGGTTCACTTTTTCGAAGGAAAAATTGAATGTTCTCGACATTATACCGTGAACGAAAAAGTCTAGAAATTGGATATTTTATCAACCGGCACCATTGGTATGAATACCAGGTATATACATTAAATACTAAGAATAAGTTTGGCTAATTTTTTAGGTTCTTGAGTATTCCTATCCGCGGTAAATAATGCTTTCGTATAATACTTCTCTCGATGCTGTAAAGATTCTTCAATAAATTCTAAAAGTTTCTCATCAGACATATTTGCGATTAGAGGTCTTTTGGACTTTCCTTGCTTCAATCGTTGAAACAATTCTTTTGCAGGACGATGAAGGTAGATAGTTATCCCTTTTTCATTCATGAGTTGAATGTTATCAAAAAAACACGGGAGCCCACCTCCAACAGAAACAATAGCTGAATTTTGCTCTTCTATTATCCTCTCTAGTTCAATGCGTTCCTCATTGCGAAAAGACGTTTCTCCAAATTTCTCAAAGTAATCTCGAATAGTACAGTTGAACTTCTTCTCGATACACTGGTCAATATCAATGAAATCCAAGTCAAAATATTTTGCTAGTTTCTTCCCAATAGTTGTTTTCCCAACTCCCATGTAGCCAATAAGAAAAACGATTTGATTCATAATTGTAAAAGTAACTCAAATAGATTAAAAATGCCTCACGATCCTAAGGTCTGCACGCCTTGAATGATAGATTTATTTACTTTACAGACTTTTCAAAAGACAAAGCTCCTTAACAGGAGCGCTTTTTATACCTAAAAACCTTTGCAAAATCGAGCTTCAAATGGTTTACTTCGTGAACCGAATATTCTTCGCTGAACCTTTCAAAAGACAAAGCTCCTTAGCGGGAGCACTTTTTATACCCAAAAACCTTTACAAAAGCGAGCTTTTGATAGGTTTTTGGGTATAAAAAAAAGGCCTCACTTACGTGAGACCTTTGTCTTTTGGGTGGAAGATCGGTTTCGAACCGACGACCTCCTGAACCACAATCAGGCGCTCTAACCAGCTGAGCTACAACCACCATTTCAACGCTGTTTCCGTTGTTGAGAGCGCAAATATAATCAAAATCTAAAAATGATAAATTAACTGGCTTCTTTTTTTTGAGACTATTTCAATATAATCAGTTAACAACTCTGAAATACAGCTAATTATTCATGTAAATAAAGTTTTTAAAGAGCAACGATTAATGCTAAAAGATTGGTGTTGATAACATATTCTAGCGAAGTCGTCCAGTACAACGATATGAATTATCTTTGGATCAAATAAATTAGATATGCTGAAAATTGGTGTTTTAGGTGCTGGGCATCTTGGTAAAATTCACATTCGTTTGATAAAAGAACTCAAGGATAAATTTGAGTTTATAGGATTTTATGATCCGAATAAAGAAGAAGCAAAAGCAGTAGAATCGGAGCTTGAAATCAAAGCATTTGAATCATTAGATGATTTGATTAGAGCTGTAGACTGCTTAGATATTGTTACACCCACTACTACTCATTTTGATTTGGCATCAAAAGCTATCAAAAATTCCAAACATGTTTTTATCGAGAAACCGATAACTCAAACTACAGAAGAAGCTCGAAAGTTATTAGCCCTAGCTCAAGAAGCAGAGGTTCAAGTTCAAGTAGGGCATGTAGAACGATTTAATCCGGCTTTTAGAGCAGCACTGCCCTATTTTGATCAACCAATGTTCATCGAAACTCACCGTTTGGCTCAATTTAACCCTAGAGGAACAGATGTGCCAGTTGTTTTGGACCTTATGATACATGATATTGATGCAATTCTAAGCGTAGTTGATTCAACGGTAAGAAGGATTTCAGCTTCTGGAGTTGCTGTTGTTTCAGAAACCCCAGATATCGCAAACGCAAGAATAGAGTTTGATAATGGTTGTGTTGCAAACCTCACATCTTCAAGGATATCTCTTAAAAATATGCGAAAGTCAAGATTTTTTCAAAAGGACGCATATATAAGTGTTGATTTTCTAGAAAAGGAAATGGAGGTTGTGCAGATGGAAACTCTCGATGGTGAAGCTGGACCGTACGATATGGTCATGGAAATGGGTAATGGAAAACCTTCAAAGAAAATAATCTTTGACAAGCCTGATATCGAACCCATTAATGCAATTAAAGAAGAACTTTCAACTTTTGCTGACGCGATCAACAACAATACGACCCCAATTGTATCTTTAGAAGATGGAATGAATGCACTTCAGGTTGCCGAACAGATTCTTTCTAAGCTTAAGATGAATGGTTCTGTAATGGAAAGTAATATTGTTCGATAAACATCGTTAATGAATTAAACTGTTACAATGAGACTTTTATATTCAGGGGTTTTACTGGCTTTGCTTTTGTTGGGTTGTGCAAAGGAACAACCTCAGGCTTCGTGGGTTATATTGGATTCATGGACGCTAAATGCAAATCCAGATTCACAAGCAGACCAAGGTGAGATGACACATGACATATCTCAAGCATTTGTGAACATGGATGGTCAAATGCTTGGAGCTTTTGAACTACCCGTAAAATTCCCTATAATTGGCGACGGAGAGCATAAATTTGTTATCATTCCTGGAATTATAAATAATGGCATTAGCGCAACCAAGAAAAGATTCCCGTTCATGGAGCAATTTGAGCAAACCGTGAATCTAGTTAAAGGAGATACCGTTGCTATTAATCTATCTACCAGGTATTATGATGATCTCAACTTTTTAATTGAAGACTTTGAAAGTCCAGCTATACAATTTGATTATGCGAATGAATCTACCGCTACATTAACAAGAGAAGATGATCCATCAATTCTCGAATGGGGTGGTTATTATGGGAGCATTGTACTCAACGATACTGATTCACTATTCTCAGGAGTTACAACATTTGGAGAGGTTCTACCGAAACAAGGAGCTGAAATCTATCTTGAATTTGATTATATGAATAGCAATTCACTGCTTACTGGAGTAGTCTCATACGGTAATGGAACGTATCACGAAGACCCAAATATTCAGGTTAATCCGCAAGACACACCGGAATGGAAGCATATCTATATAGACATGAAAGAGATTGTTTCGTTTAGAACAGAATCTCCTTTTGCAGATATGAACTTCACAGCTATTCTAGATGAGTTAGGCACTGAGAAATATATTTATATGGATAATATCAAAGTGATTTATCGATAGCATGAGAGGAAGTACCATAAAAGGACTATTTATATTTTTCGATCTATTGACGGCGGCATTGTCATGGGCCGGGTTTTATTATTTCAGAAAGGTATATGTAGAGAGAGCACCGTTTGAACTCACAGATCAATTTTATTTAGGAATGGCACTGATTCCTTTGTTCTGGTTTGGACTTTATTTTTTTCTCGGCACTTACAACGATATTAGAAGAATGTATTTTATGCGGATCTTATCTCTGTCGATTAGGTCTTTTCTACTGGGTGTTCTTGCTATTTTCTTTTTTCTTATTCTCGATGACGAGATATTAAATTACAATTCATACTACACGCTAATTGGAGCGGTGTTTTTCATTCATTCCGTTACCACATTAATCCCAAGAATATTTCTCACCCGTTACGTTGTATCTAGAATAGCATCACGAAAAACAGGATTTAGAACATTACTCATAGGTGGAAGTAACAAGGCAATTGAAATATTCAAAGAAATCGAATCATTACCTAAAGGAATAGGAAATGAGTTTGTAGGGTTTGTGAATCTTAACGGCATCGACAAGGATTTATCAAGTGAACTCCCCTACTTAGGCCATTTTTCGGAGCTAGAACAGACCTTAGAAGAATATAATATCGAAGAGGTTATAATCGCTTTAGATTCTACAGAACATGAACGATTGAGACAGATTATCTCAAGAATTCAAGGAAGAGATATCAAGATCAAGATCAAACCAGATATGTTTGATTTATTAAGTGGAAGTGTAAAAATGACAAATATTTTTGGCGCTTTACTTATTGAAGTTAATGAGGAGATAATGCCGTTTTGGCAATTTGTCGTTAAGCGAATGATGGATATCACTATATCGATTATAGCGATGATCATACTGCTACCAGCATATATAGTCTTGGCCTTTGGAGTCAAAACATCATCTAAAGGACCAATCTTTTTTATGCAAGAAAGAATTGGTAGATACGGCAAACCATTTAAAATCATAAAATTCAGAACCATGTATGTGGATGCAGAGAAATCTGGACCTCAACTCTCTTCTAGTCATGACAGCAGAATAACGAATATCGGTAGGTTCATTCGTAGAGTTCGACTGGATGAAATCCCACAATTTTGGAATGTAATCAAAGGGGAAATGTCTTTAGTAGGGCCTCGACCAGAAAGACAGTATTTCATTGATAAAATTACCGAGAGAGAACCTCAGTTTGTTCAGTTAAATAAAGTAAAACCAGGAATCACTTCTTGGGGACAGGTAAAATTTGGATATGCAGAAAATGTAGATGAAATGGTTGAACGAATGAAGTTTGATCTTCTCTACTTAAAGAATATGTCGATTGCTATTGACCTTAAGATTATGCTTTATACGGTAACAATCGTTTTAAAAGGTTCAGGGAAATAAAAGGAATGTTTTTTGCGTTTAAGATGTATATGTCTAAGCTTTTAATTTTACTTTTTATTCTATTCGGTGCGTCTTCCTTTTCTCAGGATGCGTCTAAACATGAACTAGAAATATTAAGTATTATTAATCAAGCTCGTACGGATCCTCAAAGTTTTCTACAAAAAATAGCACTACCTTATATTGAATCTAACAATCTGAAGTCCAACAGCTATGCTCAATCCTTAATCCGTGATCTCAAGAAGCAAGAACCCGTCGCAATTATATCCATTGATTCCTCTCTTCAAGAAATGGCGAAAAAATTTGCTATTCATTCAGGAAAAAAAGGAGTTTTCGGACATGCTCGATATAATCAAAGATATAATACATATGGAAGTCATTTGAATTATGATGGAGAGAATATACAATATGGTTTAGAGCAGCCTTTAGACATCGTTATGGATCTGCTGATTGATGAAGGTATTGCTAGTCTAGGGCACCGAAAAAACATCTTATCTTCGGATTTTTCAGTGATTGGAATAGGATTCGCTAAACATAAGCGTATAAACTACAACACAGTGATGGCTTTCGGAGGTTTTTAGTGTCAATAAAAAATAATTGACCAATATCTGTTTATTAATACCACTTTAATCCTATCTTTGACCTCGATGGAAACGCAAGTCATTCTCAACGCGCAACACTTTGATCTTACACTGCAGCGGCTGGCTCGACAACTAATCGAGAATCACGATAATTTTTCAAATACTGTATTAATAGGTTTACAACCACGAGGTGTTCGTGTTCTAGATCGCCTAAAATTATTGATAGAGCATATTTTAGAGGGGCAGATTCAATGCGGAACCCTGGACATAACCTTTTATCGAGATGACTTTAGAAGGCGTGAAAAACCACCAATACCAAATGTAACAAACATCGACTTTTCACTTGAAAACAAAAAAGTGATCTTAATAGATGATGTTCTTTATACTGGCAGAACAATAAGATCTGGACTGGACGCATTATTAGCATTTGGTCGGCCACAACAAGTTGAATTATTAACTCTTGTCGACAGGAGGTTTAAACGACACCTTCCAATCCAAGCTGATTACATCGGTAAGGCTGTGGATACTTTGGTTTCTGAGCGTGTTACTGTGGAATGGAAAGAAACAGAAGGTAATGATCAGGTAATATTATATACACCAACGGAAAATGGATAATTTAAGTGTAGATCATCTGACCGGAATCGAGCACCTCTCAGAGAGAGATATTGAGATCATTTTTCAAACGGCAGATAGTTTTAAGGAAGTAATAAACAGACCGATCAAAAAGGTCCCTTCATTGAGAGATATAACAATCGCGAATTTATTCTTTGAAAACTCTACGCGCACGAGACTTTCATTTGAATTGGCCGAAAAACGACTCAGTGCAGATGTTGTCAACTTTAGCGCAGCGAGTAGCTCTGTTAAAAAAGGCGAAACCCTGGTTGATACGGTAAACAACATATTATCCATGAAGGTGGATATGGTTGTTATGAGACATCCAAATCCTGGAGCCGCTAAGTTCCTTTCTGAACGAGTTGATGCTAAGATAATTAACGCAGGAGACGGTACACATGAACATCCTACTCAAGCTTTGTTAGACTCCTACTCTATTCGCGAGCGATTAGGAACCGTTAAAGGAAAGAAAGTTGTGATTGTCGGAGATATACTGCATTCTAGAGTTGCATTATCAAACATATATGCTCTTCAAAAACAAGGAGCTGAAGTCATGGTTTGTGGTCCAACTACACTAATCCCGAAGTTCATTCATGAATTAGGGATTAAAGTGAGTCACAGCCTTAGAGAAGCACTTGAATGGTGTGATGTTGCAAATATGTTACGGATCCAATTAGAACGGCAGGAAACAAAGTACTTCCCTTCGCTTCGAGAGTACACAATGCTTTTCGGATTGAATAAAGAATTACTAGATAGTTTAAATAAAAAGATTGTTGTTATGCATCCAGGGCCTATCAACAGAGGAGTAGAGATTACTAGTGATGTTGCTGATAGTAAACAATCAATTATACTAAATCAGGTAGAAAATGGTGTCGCCATCCGAATGGCAATCATTTACTTATTGGCAGCAAAGATTGAACGTTAATAATTTTTGTTATTTTTGAATATTAAGTAAATCAAACGAATGAACTTTACAGTTACGCACGATAAAAACTATACTATTATTACTTCACAGATTGACAAGCTGAATGCTTCGAACGCATCTGATCTTAAATCTGAGATATTAAAGCAAAATAGAGATAACATTAATAATCTTGTTATTGATCTTGTGAACACTTCATACTGCGATTCTTCGGGTTTGAGCGCTATCCTTTCTGCAAATCGTCTTTGCAAGGATTCAAGCGGTAAATTTGTTCTTTGCGGACTCCAACCCAATGTACAAAAAATGATTGAGATTGCTCAGCTCAACAGAGTTTTAAACATTGTCGACAACGTAGAGACTGCGATAAAGGAATTTTAATTTTTTATGTCTTTCGATGTTACCTTACTTGGAACTGGGGCTGCTGTCCCATCGCTAACAAGGGGAACAACTGCTCAATTTGTAAATTGTCATCAACGTCATATACTTATTGATTGCGGAGAGGCGACTCAAATCCAAATGAGGAAGTATAAAGTCAAGTTTCAGAAGCTCGATATTGTATTAATATCTCACCTCCACGGTGATCACGTTTTCGGGTTAGCGGGACTTATAAGTACTATGCAACTGCTTGGTCGCAGTTCAACTTTGAAGATAATTGGACCTACTGGAATTGAAGCTTTTTTAACACAACAGTTTGAACTTGTAGGCTTCTATCGAGGTTTCCCAATTGAATTCAAGGAAATACATAAAAATGAATCAGGGTTAGTTTTTGAAGACAACTGCTTAAGAATTTCGACTTTTCCTCTCAACCATAGGATACAAACTCAAGGGTACAAAATCGAAGAAGTACCTGGAAAACGTCAGTTAATCAAAGAGGAATTTGACAAATACAATGTAAGTGTTGCATATATTAACAAGTTGCTGCAAGGAGAAGATATTGAAGACAATGAAGGTAAATTAGTGAAAGCTAGTGCCGTAACACACCCGCCAAAGCCTACAAAATCTTACGCTTACTGTTCCGATACTGCTTTCTTTACCGAAATCATACCGCACATAGAGGATGTTGACCTACTTTACCATGAAGCTACATTTATTGATAAAGAAGTTGATAGAGCTAATGAAACCTATCATAGCACAGCTAAACAAGCTGCGACCATCGCATTTAAAGCAAAAGCTAAGCGCTTGATTCTGGGTCATTTCTCAGCACGGTATAAGTCTACAGATCAACATTTAGTAGAGGCAAAATCTATATTTGAAAAATCGTTTTGCCCAGCAGATGGAGAACGTTTTATTCTATAGGTGAAAATTTTTGTTTAGCAACATTCCTGGAGAATCCATTAAAATGCCACCATTCGGTTGGTAGTACCCAAAAACCACCTGATCGCATCACTTTTCGCAATAATAAACGATTAGCAAATTGTTCTTGGGTAAGTTCTCCGTTTTTTAAGAAATCCTTTTCAAACTTTGGATATGCTATTTTTCTCGGGTCATCAAAACCAGCTCCCATATCGAGTGTGTCGTTCGTTTCTATATCCATAATAGTCAGATCTACAGCACAACCGTAATTGTGAATACTTCCATTTTTCGGATTACTAACAAACTTCACTCTATCATTAACAGGTATAGTATCTAAAGCATTCCACATTTTACGTTGAACAGAAACAGGTCTTGTTCCATCATAAATAAGAAGAGATAAGCTACTGTCAATTTCTTTAAGAGCACTCTGAACAGTCTTTAATCGTTCTGCGATTTCTGGCTGAAAATAGATCGATGATAATTCTCCATACAAGTCTATGCCCACAAAATTATCGGTAGTTGAGTATTTAACATCTACTTGAATTGTGGAATCAACATCTAAAATATTTACCAATCCTGAATCCAATAACTTCTTTTCCAAACGACTAATTTTCAACTGCTGCGCAAGTAGTGTGTCATCTATAGGAAGACTTTCTTTAAATTCAACCTTAACCACTTGGATTGTAGAGCTTTCGTATCTGCTATGGGTATTTGAATTATGAGTACATGAATGCAGAAGAAAAATTATTACTAGGACCCTTAAATACACAAGTCTTTGCATAAAATAGCTAAAATTATTCTTCATATAATTCTCAAAAATATTCAAATTAAGATAGTTAAAGTTATCAACATCTTTAAAGAAAAGGTTGGCAGAATCAAAAAAAAAGTAAATATTTGTATGTATTCGTTAAACGAGAGTGATATGAGTGATGAGAATAATCTAGGGCGAAAAGACGAGGTGTACTCTAAGGTGGTAAGAGCTGGGAAGCGAACCTATTTCTTTGATGTAAAGTCTACCAAAAATAAAGATCTCTACCTCACAATGACGGAGAGTAAGAAGTCAATGCATAACGGGAAACCGAGTTTTCAAAAGCATAAGATCTTTTTATACAAAGAGGACTTTGAGAAATTTTCAGAAGGAATGCAGGAAGCATTGGCAAAGATCGAAGAACTGCGAAATACAGATGAATATGCTGATGCTCCAGACATATCTAATTATTCCTCAGTCGACTTCGATGATCTGGGTTGATTAGATTACTTTTCAACAGAGAATTTGCGGATAACTTCTTTACGAAAGTTTCGGATAGCGTGCAAATAATAGCTATCTTGTCTCAATATATTACAGAACAAATTTTAAGCAGGAGATGGGGAAAATAATAGCCATTGCAAATCAGAAAGGTGGCGTTGGGAAAACAACAACTGCCGTTAATTTAGGCGGTAGATTTGGAGTGCTAGAGTATAAAACGTTGATCGTTGATGCCGATCCTCAAGCCAATGCTACATCGGGTGTTGGGTTTGATCCTAAACAGACAAAGAATATTTACGATTGTTTAATTAATGAAGTTCATCCTTCAGAAGTAATCTTAAATACTGATAATCCAAACCTAGACATTCTTCCTTCACACATTGACCTTGTTGGTGCTGAATTGGAAATGATCAACATGCCAAATCGAGAGTATTTGCTCAGAGCAGTACTTGACAAAGTGCAAGATGACTACGATTTTATTTTAATCGATTGTTCTCCTTCGTTAGGTCTGATTACTGTAAATGCATTAACAGCTGCAAATTCTGTTATTGTGCCAGTTCAATCAGAATATTATTCATTAGAAGGTCTTGGTAAGTTGTTAAACACAATTAAGATTGTTCAAGGACGTTTAAATACTAATTTGGATATAGAAGGTTTGTTAATCACCATGTATGACACACGTCTTCGATTGGCGAATCACGTTGTAGAAGAATTGAAAACACACTTTCAAGAGCTTGTATTTGATACTGTTATACATAGAAATACAAATCTTGCAGAAGCACCTAGTCACGGAGCTACAATCATCATGCATGATGCTTCGAGCAAGGGAGCAATAAATTATTTGAATTTAGCACGTGAAATTCTACAGAAGAATGAGGCGACTAAATTAAACTCAGACGATAATAAAATTTCAATCGAAGATGAGCTCTAATTCTAAAAAACGTCCAGCACTCGGTAAAGGACTGAGCGCTTTATTAGAAAGTTCTGCAACAGACATTACTTCTCGAGATCTTTCAGATTCATCTGTTCTCGGTTCTGTTGCCATGATTCCGATTAGTTCTATAGAAGCTAACCCATTCAATCCTAGAACACATTTTGAGGAGGAGGCTTTGAAAGAACTAAGTGACTCTATTGAGAAACATGGTATTATTCAACCACTTACAGTTCGTAAACTGGGAAGGAATAAGTACCAGTTAATTTCGGGAGAACGGAGATTCAAGGCATCACAAATAGCAGGTCTTCAAGAGGTTCCTGCATACATTCGAGTAGCTAATGATCAAACGATGTTGGAAATGGCGCTGGTTGAAAACATTCAGCGTGAGGATTTGAATGCAATTGAGGTTGCTTTATCATACCAGCGTTTGATTCAAGAGTGTGACCTTACGCAAGAAAAACTTGCAAAACAAATATCCAAAAGCCGTGCTTCTATTACGAACCACCTTCGTTTGTTAAAGTTACCCGCAGCAATCCAACTGTCTGTTAGAGAGAAGGAACTCTCTATGGGTCACGCAAGAGCTCTAGCAGGTGTAAGGGATGAAAAGGATCAATTAGAAATATTTGAACGTATTCTGACAGATGGCTTATCCGTTAGAGATGTAGAAGCATTAATCAAAGGTGAAAAAGTTGAAAAAACCAATAAAACACCCAAGAATAAGGCCTCTGAACATAAAGTAACTAAAGATCAGAATCAATTTGCTAGATCATTAGGTGATCGAGTCGCAGCTAAAGTTCAGATTAAGAAGCAACCTTCAGGAAACGGCAAGGTCATTATTAATTTTAGTTCTGAAGTTGATCTCAACAGGATTATAGAAATTTTGAATGACTAAAGCATTGCGATTTTCCATTGGCCTTTTCATACTTAGTATAACGTGCTTTTCTTTTGTCAGTGCTCAGGATGTCAACAACGACTCTTTGGTTCAAAGCACAATTGAAATGGATACAACTCATTCCACCAAACGAGCAGCACTATTTTCCGCACTCCTCCCTGGTGCCGGTCAGGTATACAATCATTTGGCTAAGCCAAAAGGAAAGAAAAACGCATTTTGGAAAGTCCCCATAATATATGCAGGATTAGGGGCTACTGCATATTTTGCCTTTGAGAATCACAGAATGCAACGTTTATTTAAAGATGAATATACCTTTCGAGTTCAAAACTCAGGGACGAACCTTCCTGGGTATGAACAATATGACGCTCAAGGAATCCTTACATTATATGAAAACTCTTTAAGAAGCAGAGACTTAATGCTTTTCGCTTTTCTTGCAGTATATGGATTGAATGTCTTGGATGCGCATGTAGAGGCTCATTTTGTCAACTTTGACGTTTCAAAAGACCTTTCCTTGCAGTTTAGACCAATAATGCATGATTTTTCGACCCCTGGTATTTCATTATCACTTAATTTTCGTTAAAATGAATATACCATTTATACATAATTCTATTTTTGTGACGTTAACAGAAACAATATAATGAAGATAGCGCTGGTCGGATATGGTAAAATGGGTAAAGAAATCGAAAAAATTGCTATTGATCGAGGTCATTCAATTTCAGCCAAGATCACAAGTGACAACCCGTTAACTGCTGAAAATATAAGTGATTCAGACGTCGCTATTGACTTTTCGACACCACATGTTGTATTGGATAACATTCACTTTTTACTCGATCATAACGTACCCTCTGTAATTGGTACAACAGGTTGGAACGATCATTTAAGTAATATTGAAGAAAAGTCTATAGATCAGAATGTAGGACTTATTCATGCGTCGAACTTCAGCATAGGCGTCAACTTGTTTTTTAAGCTTAATGAGCAGTTAGCTCATCTCATGAATTCTTACGAAGATTACGCTGTAAGCATGGAAGAAATTCATCATACTGAGAAATTAGATGCTCCAAGTGGTACTGCTATAACCTTAGCTGAAGGGATAATTAATAATCATTCCAACGTAGCGAATTGGTTTTGTCCTCAAGGAGAAAATTCTGAGTGTACTGAGTCAGCAATACGAATAGATGCTATCAGAGAAAAAGATGTGAAAGGAACACATACTGTCACTTACTCTTCACACATAGATACGATACGCATAGAACATGAGGCACATAACCGTAAGGGCTTTGCCTTAGGCGCTGTAATAGCTGCTGAGTGGATCATCAATAAGAAAGGAGTATATACGATGCAAGATGTACTTGCAGAATAACAATAACGAATTAATCAATTAAATATGTCAGCTTTATATTTTTATTTGTTCTTCTTGATCTATCCATACCTTGCGTTGTGGTGGAAAAGCTTTCCGAAAGCGGGACACGAGAAATGGGAAGCATTAATCCCTGGGTACAACTATGCAATAGCTTCGAAAATTGCTGGTCAACCTTGGTGGTGGTCATTTTTTATGATAATACCGGGTATTCATTTAATCATGTGGATGGTTTTTAACGTGAGCTACATTCGTAAATATGGCTTCTTTTCAGTTACAGATACGCTCCAAGGTATTTTCTTCCCTTTCATTTTGATGTCAAAAATTGCAAGTGATGATCAGTTACAGCCTGAATTCACTACAGACTGGGAAAATCAAGAAGACATTGAGCGAAGAAAAGGAAGTGATCATTTGGTTTTATTCCTGTCGCTTCCAATTATTGGGCATATTGTTGCTTATGTTCTCGGAGCGCTTCAAAAGAAGAAAAAAGGAAAGAAAACGATCATTAAAGAATGGGGCGATAGTATCTTATTTGCTTTAATTGCAGCTAGCGGAATTCGAACGTATGTATTTGAACCTTTTCAGATTCCAACGGGATCTATGGAGAACACATTACTAGTTGGTGACTTCCTTTTCGTAAATAAATTAACGTATGGCCCAAAAGTTCCGGTAACTCCCCTATCCTTTCCTTTGGTTCATAACACTATTCCGTGGGTTAACATAAAATCATATACTTCTTTTGAGAAACTTGAATATACTAGACTGCCAGGTTGGTCAGAAGTAAATAACTATGATGTGGTTGTATTCAACTATCCTTCGGGTGATACAGCTGTATACGATCCACGAATGCCTAATGGTTTAATGGGGCATGATTATCATGGTATTGTCAATTCTGAAGCAAGGCGATTATTTGAACAATCGATTGATAGAAATAAGTTACCTAATCGAAATGCTCTTCTGCAAAAGCGTCGTGCTGAATTAAGCACGAATTTTAATGGTAATGCATTAGACAGCGCCATGCAAATGGAAGCTATGAAATTAGACAAAAATCTTCAAGAAAAATACGATGCTATTTATGCTGATTTTGTAAATAACATTGAAGACTGGAGAGACAAAGCAAGACATGAAATAAGTGAAGAGAAAAGAACCTTCTCAAATGCAGAGGGTCGAATGATCGATCATTATGGCTCTATATACCGACCTGTAGATAAGCGAGAGAATTATATTAAACGCTGTATTGGTATAGCTGGTGATTCTCTAGAAATCATTGATGCTCAAGTTTATGTTAATGGAGAAAAAGCGCCTGTATTTGAATTTCAGAATTTGCAATATGAAGTTACTGGTGTTGCACTTCCTTCACAACGTGTAGCCAAGGATAAATATGACCTAGAGCCTGGAAGGGATTATTACCCGAATCGAAATACGATGAATCTTACAGAGAATCAGTTGACAAAATTGAAAAAGAACTATCCTGACGCTCAATTCTCACTAGTCAACCCTGCTCAAAGAGACGTTAGTCAAATGAGTATGATGGAAAAAGCGAATAACTTAAGCTACTATCCGAAATCATTTGATTATCATAACACAGTATCCAATTTCGATAAGTTCTGGGTACCTAAAAAGGGCGAAACGATTGAGTTAACTCCACACAACATCACGTGGTATCGTAGAGTAATTGAGGCCTATGAAAATCATACATTTGAACAACGTGAAGACGGTGTTTACATCGACGGTCAAAAAACAGATTCGTATACTTTCGAAATGAACTATTATTGGATGATGGGAGACAACAGATACAATTCTGCAGATTCGAGAGTGTGGGGGTTTGTACCTGAAGATCATATCGTAGGTAAGGCATCTATGGTGTGGTTCTCTAAAGACCCTAATTTAGGTGTTCGATGGGATCGTCTATTTACGGTGATTGAATGATGCTCTTTTCAACAAATTACTTTGGTTCTATTCCGTATTTTCAAGCATTTGCTTCGGAAGCAAAGGTCACGATCGATCTCTATGAATTTTACAAAAAACAAACTTGGCGGAATCGTACTCAGATTCTAGAAAGTAATGGTCCAATGTATTTGAGTGTTCCTGTTGAGCGTCCTAATGGTTCTCAGTCTATTGTTAAAGAGATTAAATTAGCAAATGATACCAATTGGCGCAAAGATCATTGGAAAGCTATTGAGAGTAGTTATAAACACGCTCCATTTTTCTTTTATTATGGCCCCCTTGTTAAGAACTTAATTTATCAAGAAGAAGAGTTACTATACACATTCAATCTATCAATTTTCAAAACAATTTTGGAGTGGCTTGACCTTACAATTGAGACCAGATTCACAACAGAATACATCCCTCCTTCCGATGCAAATGATCCAAGAGTAGCATTAGACACAAAGAAGTTTGACCTTGAGCAAAGGCCATACATTCAAGTTTTCGCTGACAAGTTCGATTTCACTCCAAACCTTTCTATTCTTGATTTACTCATGAATGAAGGCCCATTAGCAAGGAACTATATCATACCGAAAGAACGGAATTTGTTTAAAAAGAAGTAATGAAGCAATTAGAATTTCCATTCCACTAGTGATGTTCCGCCATAATCATAGCCATCATAGTAAAAAATAATTGTCTTTTTTTTAACCTCTCCTTTACGATCGTAATTACTATATATTGGCCAACACAAATTATTGTTTCGATATAAGGTAGAATAATCTACTTGAGAATCTTTTCGATTATTTTTTATATCATAACTAATCACTTCAACAATTTTAGCGTTCCTTACGTAATAGTGAACTTCGAACCGTTTTGATCTATATATTAACTCACCTTTTTCTATTCTCTTATATACTATGGCATCTTTTTTTTTAAAGAAGCCCGGAACAAGGGTGTCGTATACAATCGATTCTATCTTTACACGAAAGGGCTTTTTTTTAGGTAGTAAACCATAATTCCAGCCATCTATCTCATTTTGATAAATATAATATTCCGTTTCGTAAGGTTCATCATTTAATTTTTTAAAATATGAATCCAGATATACTTTCGTGAAATTGTAAAATGAGGTGTCAACTGGGAAGTATGTTTCCACACTAATTTCTCCGTTTGCTTCCTTGAGCTCTTTCATTACTTCAAAACGCTTTTTCTTCTCTTTCCTCACTTGCTTCCAGGTCGTTACTTGACAGAAAGATGTCAATACAAAGCAAAATGATATTACGGTTAGGACTGATTTCATATAAGGATTTAAGATGTTTTGAAACTTACGCATAATTCTATTAATCTTCAATCTCATTCAGTTAAAATTATACATTTTTGATGAAATGTATTTTTGATTGTAACAAGCTTTAAATCATCCTAAAATTTCTTATATAACAGATATGTTCACTAAAAGCTATTTGATCAGAGCCCACCATGCCACCTTTCCCATCATTCAATATAAAGAACTAATTAGAGTCCTCTGAATCTAACATCTCAGTTCTAAATGAAATCAACCATTTCGTTTCGTCAAGAACGGAATTTTTTCAATCAGAAATTAGATCATAATTTATACCATTATTGCTGTGTATTAACTCTAGTGTTGTTTCATAAATCGGCGTTTTATCCATTTTGGACTTGAGCCATGCATAAAAACACATAAAGAATAGGTCTTCTTCCTCACTTCGTTTCCATTGCATACTGTTTTCCAGCTTATACCTAAAGTTATCCGAATGAACTGAATCAGGCTTCTTGATATACGTCTCAATAAGAGCCAGAAAAGGCAGAACTTGGCTATTTCTATCCCCTGATAACTGCTTTTTATACTTTCGCTTCAGACTACTTATTCTTGATTCAGTAAGATCTAGGTTTCCTAATTCAATATGCAACAGGATTTCCATGTACTTCTTGTGTAAATTCCAATCTATTCCAACAGTCTTCTCATACCAAGCGTCTGAAAAATTAAGCTGTGCCAATAGTCCTGATGTCGTTTTATAATCTTCACGGTGGAAAGCTATCATTGCTTTTGTAAGAATAGCACTATAAAGTTCCTTTTTCTTGTGCTTAGCTTTGTTAATCAACGTTTCTAATAATTGATCAGCTACAGTAGAGCTATTTATGAAGTGGAGGTTTAAGGCACGCAGAGTTTCATGTCTAACTTCGTACTTTTCCTTTTGTCCTTCTTTTTGGCTAGCTAATTCCTTTTCGAGAAGGTCTAAATAGTATAAACTCTTTTTGAACTCCTTTTTTCTAAAGTGAATATTAGCTAAAGTATAGATCGTTTCGACCTTATAATAGTTGTCATAAGTGTTAGAAGTATGAACTTTTTCAGTTCTCTCCCACTGTTCTTCAACAATCGAATCGATATTATGGTAGTTCCGCATGTGAGCTGCATAGTAGTCAAACATTTGTACGATCTTAAATAAACTCTCGAAGGTCATCTCTATTTCTGGATAGATCGATTGCAGTTCTTCCATTGGATCAGTAACCAATTGCTCAAAGTCGATTGTTTCCTGATTATACTCCGCTTGATAAAAAGCCTTCTTAATCTTTGCGTAGAGTTGATTTAATACTTCTTCATGTTCGATTCTTCGTTTATTCTGTTCTGCCTTTGTAAACAATTTCTCTTGATCATCTGATAAAGGATGAAAGCTGTACTCGATCGCTGCCTTATATACATCATTAAGTAAACTATAGCGATGATAGTTCAACGCTTCTTTCTCAGCCTTCTTTAACAAATTGAAACCAAGCTTTGTTGGAGTATTCGAAAGCAACCTCCTCGCCATAAATAGATGCTGGTAAACTTTCTTGTCTGCAGGATTAGATTCTTCAAAAGAAGATTGGGCAAGAAATTGTAACAAT
>CBFHXS010000004.1:0-270 GCA_965659845.1 Brumimicrobium sp. | reverse complement strand
AAAGTCCTTTTCTTTAGCACATTAAATGCATTCTCTGTTAACTCTGTCCTAAGCTTATTAGGTTTTCCTTCAACCCAACTATTGAATAGCGAGATGCTGCGATTCGTTTTACGCCTATTCCTTGAGTCAAGAAAAGAGATAAACTCCTTTTTTTCCTTGGACGACATGGTTAAAATAAGCTCTTGATAGTTCAATATATTGTAATATTTCAATTGCTTATATTACTGTCAAACAATAATATAAGAATATTTAATACCTATAAATATAGTA
>CBFHXS010000003.1:49473-63135 GCA_965659845.1 Brumimicrobium sp. | reverse complement strand
GAAGAGAATGGGCAAGTAAATATTCTCCTGCAGTAACAAGAACTAAAATGATTGAATATTTCAATCAAGGTCCTTTGAAGCTTGAATATTTGCAAATCGTGCATCCTGAAACAATGGAGGATTTAATTCAGTACTGGGTTCCTGGAGCTGTTGCCGGTTTAGCTGCTTTCAGTGGTGAGGTAAGACTCATTGATAATATGGAATTAGTTGAGGAAAACTCCAAAGAACTTCTGAGCAATTGATGTGTTTATTTAAAAAGTATTGAAATGTTCACAGGAATAATAGAATCATTAGGGAAAATTGAAGAAATAAAAAATGAAGGAACTAACATTCATTACACTTTGTCCTGTTCTTTTCTAAATGAATTAAAGGTTGATCAAAGCGTTGCCCATAATGGGATTTGCTTAACAGTTGTAAATATCACAGATAACACCTACACTGTAACTGCTATTCAAGAAACACTTGATAAAACCAGTATGATAAACTGGGAAGTCGGAGGTCATGTTAATCTCGAGAGATGCATGCCTGCAAACGGTAGGTTTGACGGGCATATCGTTCAGGGCCATGTAGATACAGTGGGAAAGTGTATTGATATCGATGAAAGAGATGGAAGCTGGGTGTATAGATTCGCCTATAACTCAAATGATGTAACTGTTGAAAAAGGATCGATAACAATTAATGGAACAAGCCTTACGGTAGTTGACTCTTCTGAACGCGAATTTTCGGTTCATATTATTCCTTACACATACGAGAACACAGTATTTAAAGAAATAAAACTTGGAGATCAAGTTAACTTAGAGTTTGATATTGTTGGTAAATACGTTGCTAGACTGCTCCAAAAAAGTTAATCGGAAAGCCAGTCTTTTCTCAGACTGCGCTCCATTTTCTTCATCAATTTCTTGATAACCGCATCTTTCGATCCGATAGTTCCTGTTTTAATTAATTCGTAATGTACTGGCTTGCCTTCTCGATAGAAAGTAACTGTGAAAGTAACTGAAGTTGCACTCTCTCTATATAAAGGGAAAAGGTGTCCTGCCTCAATTTCCTCCTGCAATGAGTTGATTTTATCCGAAGGACGGAATCTTTTATCATAACCTCTCACTGAGATCAGCATATATGTATCAATCCCCTCTTCTTTGAGTTTTGCCTGTAAGCTATCCGTTAATAAAACATCAGCTGTACCCCCCTGTTTTAAGACATTTAAAGAGGCTTTAGTCTTTACTCCATAATCATTCAATAGCTGAAGAACTGCTACTTCAAGAGAAAACCTATCTGACTGTTCATCTTGCTGTGCAATCACCAAAGCATTTTTTAAATTCAATTCATCTTGGGCTTGAGTGGAGATACTGAAACCAATAATCAATAGTATAATAGCTGCGTAAATCTTCATAATTCTTTCTTTTAAAACACCTTACTGGCGATCTGTTTAACCTCACTAGAGTTTGACATCGTATAGTAGTGAATACAAGGAACGCCGGCTTTTTTCAACTCTCTTGACTGCTGTATCCCCCACTCGATGCCCACCTTCCTCACATCGTCATCTGTTTTACATTTAAGCAATTGCTTCGATAAATCATCTGGAAAATCAATATGAAAAAACTTAGGCAGAAATGAAATATGTCTCAACTTAGTGATTGGCTTTAAACCTGGAATAATCGGAACATTAATCCCAATAGCTCTGCAATCTTCTACAAACTTGAAGAACTTTTTATTGTCAAAAAACAATTGAGTTACCAAATAATCTGCCCCTCTATCCACTTTTTGCTTTAGATACTGCAAATCTGTTGCCATGTTCATTGCTTCGAAATGTTTCTCGGGGTATCCTGCTGCTCCGATGCAAAAATTAGTAGGCTCTAACTGAATCTCATCAAGGGTATAACTCCCCTTATTCATGCTTGAAATTTGATCGATCAATTCAACTGCATAACTGTGACCATTCTTCATAGGCTTAAATGAAGACTCCGTCTTAATAGGATCACCTCTTAGCGCTAAGACGTTATCTATCCCCAAGAATTGAAGGTCAATTAATGCATTTTCTGTTTCATCCTTACTAAAACCACCACAAATCAAATGAGGAACTGCATCAACATGATACTTATTCATTATAGCGGCACATATTCCTACTGTACCTGGACGCTTGCGAATGGCAACTTTTTCAAGAAGTCCTTTATCTCGTTCTCTGTAAATATATTCCTCACGATGATAAGTAACATTGATAAATTTAGGATCAAACTCCATTAAAGGATCAATTCCATTATAGATCGACTCAATACTTTTCCCTTTCAAAGGAGGTAAAATCTCAAAAGAGAACAATGTGTCTTTTGCTTGATTAATATGATCAACAACTTTCATGAATTTTCATCTTGTTTGTTAAGCACAAAAGTAATATGAAATTCTAGAAACCCTTTGTAATACAGCGTATAATTTAAACTATGTAAATGGGTCAACTTTCCAATATTGTAGATGCTATTAAAAGGTCGAAAGGGGTAGTGATTTTAATATTCTGCTCCTCACCTTCAACCAAAACAATAGAGCGGCCCATCCGCTCAACCAAACTTGCATCATCAGTAATCGCTGAGTCTAATGGTTGATTATAAGCTTCTATTATCGTTTCTTTTGAAAAACCTTGTGGTGTTTGAACCTCCCAGAATAGAGACCTGTCAACACTGTTACTTTTCGAATAAGTTCCTTTACGCAGCGAACTTTTCATGGGTTTTGCTGGCACAACACCGTTATGTTTTGATATACCCCCAACAACTCTACTAATTAGACCCGAAGAGGCAAGGGGCCGAACTCCATCATGTACCAATACATTTTGGCCATCAGCATGAGACAGAGCATTTTTGATGGAGTCATAACGCTCAACACCTCCAACGATTATTTGATGTTTTATGTCAAAGGAATACTCTCGACATAATTCATTCCAATATGAAATCCAGTCTTCTGGAAGAGTAATCAAAATCTGAGCAGTTGGATCAAAGTTGAAAAAAGTCTCTATAGTTCTGAGTAATATTGGCTTCTCTTTTAAAATCAGAAATTGTTTTGGAAGTTTACCTCCCATTCTTTTTCCTATTCCTCCTGCTGTTATGATCACAGTGACATTCATGAATCTAAAGTAAAAAGAAAAGTCGCTCAATTTATATTGAACGACTTTTATATTTTAATTTGGGTATAATTTTAAATAATCAACATAGCATCCCCATAAGAGAAGAATCTATACTTTTCTTTCACTGCTATTTCATAGGCTTCTTTCATTAAGTCGTGGCCCATAAAAGCAGAAACCATCATCAATAATGTAGAAGAGGGAGTGTGAAAGTTCGTAATCATTGCATTTGCTATGTGGAAATCGTAAGGAGGGAAAATAAACTTATTTGTCCATCCACTGAACGGCTTCAGCATACCATCAGTAGAAACTGAAGTTTCAACTGAGCGCATTGATGTTGTGCCTATCGCACAAATTCTTTGCTTATTGTTTTTCGCATTATTTACGATATCCGAAGCTTTCTGATTAATAACAGTTTGCTCAGAATCCATTTTATGCTTTGTGAGGTCTTCCACCTCAACTGGTCTGAATGTTCCAAGGCCAATGTGTAGTGTGATTTCCGCAAAATTAATCCCCTTTAACTCAAGGCGTTTTAGTAATTGCTTAGAAAAGTGCATGCCTGCAGTAGGAGCAGCAACAGCACCTTCTTCAGAAGCGTAGATTGTCTGATACCTTTCTTCATCTTGCTCCTCAACATCTCTTTTAATGTACTTAGGAAGCGGTGTTTCACCTAACTCAGTGATCTTGTCTTTGAATTCTTCATATGTACCATCATATAGGAATCTCAAGGTTCTACCTCGAGAAGTTGTATTATCAATTACCTCCGCCACTAGAGATTCATCATCTCCAAAATACAGTTTGTTTCCGATACGGATTTTACGAGCAGGATCAACAAGAACATCCCATAAAAGAGATTCTCTGTTAAGTTCTCTCAAAAGAAACACCTCGATTTTCGCACCAGTCTTTTCCTTATTTCCATACATTCTAGCAGGAAAAACTTTAGTGTTGTTGCGAATCATTACATCACCTTCATCAAAGTAATTGATGATGTCTTTGAACATCTTGTGCTCAATCTTTCCTGATTCGCGATGAACAACCATCAATCTGGATTCATCTCTGTTGTCAACTGGGTATTTTGCGATGAGTTCCTCCGGCAAGTCGAAGTCAAACTCAGATAATTTCATTTTATTCAAATCGTACCGTTTTTTTAAGAGGATGCAAAGGTAATAAATTTATCGCTTTTATTACTCTTTTTACACCCTTAGTTAGCGTTTCAGTCGAATACCAATATTTAGTGTAACGTCATGTCCAACAATTTGTTCTATTTTATCTTTGAGGACAGTAAGTTTTTCTTCACTGGGGTAGTCCGACATTGTTATATCCAAAGAGATTTCAGTGGGTGAGTATCTTTCGAGCCTCACCTGGTCCAAATAAGCATCTTCAATCGTCCTTCTATTTAAAGATTGTATAATCTGATTCTCCTTAACCACCTTGAAAAAACCATATCCAAGTGGAATACTTATAGAAAGAACTACAAAAAACGATATCAACAATCCCTTTCGGGCAAGATGGAAAGGACTATAGCCCGTAAAAAGAAAGGTTAGTGAAGCGGCTAGAACCATTCCTGTTAAGTTTGTCAGCAGCAATAATAAAGCCCCAAAAAACACGCTCCATTCACCCCATGCCAACCCTATTCCCGAAACTGCTAAAGGTGGCACTAAAGCTACTGCTATTGCCACGCCTGCTAATGTTTTTGCGATACTCTCTTTTGAGTAAGCGTATGCACCAGCTGCTCCAGAGATTACAGCTATCCCAAGATCAATTATGTTCGGCTTAATTCTAGAAGTGATTTCATTATTCATATTATTGATCGGGGTTATAAAAGTAAGGGCCATTGCAAATGCATAAGCAACAACCATTCCTGAAAGAACAGTAATCACACTCCCACGAATTAGATCTCGATCCTGTCTTAAAACCCCCATGGAAAGCGAAATAATCGGCCCCATCAACGGAGCAAGTATCATTGCTCCAATAATAACAGGAGAAGAATCTGCAAATACACCGAGAGTTGCTAAAATACTAGACAAAGTCATCAATACTATATAATTCTGACTAGGTCGAGCATTCTCGCGCAGCTGTCTAAACAACTCTTTATACTCCTCCGTTGAGGCGTGAGATATAAATGAAATCTTTTTTCTAGACAATTCTCTCTTTATCTCTCCTTTAGGTAGTCTCTTAGACTGATAAAGTTTTGAAACTGCTTGTCTTTCACCCGTATATTCAAGGCTTAATTCTTTACTCGGCAAAAGTTTAAAAGCACCCTTAATTCCGAATCTAAGGTTCCTCGCAACTACTTTTTTACCATCAATTCGAAAGTTCAAATCATCGGTAGAACTAAGTGTGCAAGTTCCTGAAACAAATCTACTTAGAAAATCAAACTCTTTATTCTTTTGGGTTGCACCCAATAATAATTTTATAACGTATGCTTTAAAAAGATCAATGACACTTCTAGGAGCGAAAACGAAAGTATTAAAAAGCTCATTATTCATTTCCTTTTTTCCCGACAACAATCTTGATACAGAAGCGTTTTGGGCGTGTTGAACAATCAGTAAATCTGTGGCACATGTATCAACGGGATCTTTATCATCAAAAACTAATGTGAGCGGCTTATGCCTCAAGTCTTTTAGCTTCTTCAAAAAGCGAAAAAAAGTAGGTATCCTTCCAAACCATGATGTATCTCCCTTTTTACTTGAAACGAAACTTGAGATTTCACCGAGTACAGCATAGTTCAAGATTACTGTTTCATCGAAGTGCAACATTTTCTTATCTACCGGTCCTGAATGATCTTTTTGCATTAACTCATGCAATGCCATTTTAACATCCTTAGGCACCTTAAATCCGGAGCTCGCCTGAACAGATTGTGGGTGTGGTAGGAATCCAATATGAATATCTTTATCAAAGTTCAGCTGTAAAATCTTCTTGATCATATGATCTGAATAGAACAAATAATATCTATTCTTTGACTGAAAATCTATCTCTTCTATTTGGCCAAAAAGAACTTCGTCAACCGTCTCTTCAATGTACTCTTGCAAAGTTGGTTTCAACTTTCGGAACTCAATCTCATCGGCTACAACAACATTCCTCATATTCGACGGTGTTACTTTGAAAAATCTTCAGTCACTTCCACAGTATCAATTATATCAAGCCACTCATCAACAGACTTTGCATCTTCAATTGAGAAATCACCAGAAAGTATCCTTCTCAACTCAACTAGCGTACCTCCCACGCCTAATTTTTGACCAAAATCATGTGCTAAAGACCGGATATACGTTCCTTTTGAACATTTGACTTCGAACTTGATTTTAGGGAATGAAGTCGTGTCAACGTTAAAATAATCTATGCTTATATTATTGGGTTCTAACTTAATTTCTTTGCCCTTTCGAGCAGATTCATAAGCTCGTTTACCGTTAACCTTTTTCGCAGAAAAAATTGGCGGTACTTGTAGTTGGTCTCCCTCGAACGATTTGGCTAGTTGATCTAAAGATTCGGCATTCCATTCAAAGCTAGAAATATCTTTCTCTGAATCAAAATCAGTCTCAAGATCATAACTGGGCGTTGTCTTTCCCAAAAGTATTGTTCCAGTGTAAACTTTATTTTCTGATGTAAGCTCCTGACTTATTTTAGTTTTCTTACCCGTACAAATAAGTAATAATCCAGTGGCTAGAGGATCGAGAGTACCTGCATGACCAACTTTGAACCTTTTAATTCCGTACTTATTCTTGAGTTTCCAACGCAGCTTGTTCACTACATCAAAAGAGGTCCAATTTAGGGGTTTATCAACAAGGATAACCTCTCCAGCACGAAAATCAAATTTACTCATTACACTTCTTCAGATTCTTGATTGTCTGAAGTTTTGGGTCTTTTCATAATACTATAAATGATGATGACATACCCAAGAAGTATAATTATTGGAGCTATCGTTATTCGAATTGGCGAAAACAGCTCCTTCTCGTTGAAATCATTTAGATTTTCAGCAGCACCACCGATCATTAGCAAAAAACCAACAACATTCAGCAAAACCCCCACTATTAGAAAAGTGTAATTTGATTTATTAAAAATGAATTTCTTATTTTCCTTTTCCATCATAATCTTATTAATAAAGTGCGTCTAATCTTTTTCTCAAGTATTTGTTCAATGCAAATAAAGTTGAAAAGAAACTGATTACAATTCCAAGTAATATTAAAGCTCCAAACAACATTAAAAAAGTTTCAAGGTCATATGTATTCTCCAAGCCACTCATATAACTTGTCAATATATAAAAAACCCCAATTAGCAAGGACATACCAATAATTGCAGATACAAGACCTTGTATGAGAGCATTGACTAAAAAGGGCTTTCTAATAAAACCAGATTTCGCTCCTACAAGTTGCATTGTTTTTATAGTAAATCGCTTTGCATACAATGCTAATCTAATAGTATTATTAATCATGGCAAATGCAATAATTGTTAAAAGAAGCCCAATAGCAACAAACAAATAAATCCATTGAAGAAAACCTAAATTAACTTGCTTGATTCTGTTCTCATCATAATTCACCTCATCGACTTGACTTGGATAAGCCAAGAGTATTTTTTGTCTCAACTTTTCCAGTCCTTGCTTACTTACAATTTCACTTTTGGGATTAAAAGATACCGAAGGTGGAAATGGGCTCGCTCCGTTATAAATAGATTTTATTTCGTTTGCGGCCTCTCCATTAGATTGAAAAACTTCAAGTGCTCGTTCGGGAGAGACAAACCAAGCAGACTTTATTTCATCCCATCCTTTGAGCTCCTGCTCGATCATCTTAATATCAGAATCGTTGAGATCCGGATTAAAAAATAGATCAATTTCAATATCTTCCTTTGCCGCTTTCTGTAGGTGTTCTAAACCAAAATAAGCACCCAGCACCAGACCGAGCATGAATAATACCAAAGATATACCAATGATCACAGAAAAGTAACCCGTCTGAAGTCCTCTTTTACTATATTTTTCAATATCCTTTGCCATTGAGCACGAATTTAGAAAGAATTTTGCAGAATTAATGAAAAAATATAGTTACCCGGGTAAACAATTGCATATATTTGTTGTTGGACTTTAAACTAAAATGAAAATTATGAAAAAAACAATGTATGCTGCTTTTGTATTTGCAGCGCTAAGCTTGACAGCTTGTAAAGGTGAATCTTCTGACGTTGAAGAAAACAATGAAGAAACACAAGAGATGGTTGAAGAAACTCCAACAACTTACAATGTGGTTGCTGAAGAAAGTAAGCTTGGCTGGAAAGGTACTTGGATAGCACCAACTGGTGAAGATGGAGCTATGGAAGAGCAGAAGTTTCACACAGGTACAGTTCAAATTTCTGAAGGATCTGTAACAAAAGACGGTGAAGAGATCACTGGAAACTTCGTTGTTGATATGACTTCTTTGAATGTTACTGACCTTACAGAAGCTGACGGTAAGCCGAAATTAGAAGGGCACTTAGCGAGTGAAGATTTCTTCAATGTATCTGAATATGCTAAAGTAAATGTTGCAGTAAACGGAGTTAAAGATGGAATGGCTGACATTACTATTGACGTTTTAGGTAACAAAATGGATGAAACAGTTCCTGTTGAAACTTCGATGGATGGTGACAAAATGATGATGAATGGAAACTTCAAAGTTGATTTTGCAGCGCTAGGTTTTCAAATGTTCTCTCCAAATCCAGAGAAACCCGAAGAAGGAAACATAGACTCTAATATTGAGTTCAATTTGAAAGCGACATTATCGAAATAAGATTTTTCTTTCAATAGTTGTAAAGAGGTTGGGCATTTTTGCTCAACCTTTTTTTATTTTTGAACCATGGCTATTAAAAATATTATTCTCGATCTAGGAGGAGTAATCCTGAATATTGATTACAACCTAACGATCAAAGCTTTTGAAAACTTAGGCATATCGAACTTTGAATCTCTATATACACAGGCTAAACAAGAACATTTATTTGATCACTATGAATCAGGAAAAATAAGTTCTGAAGAATTTGTGGAAAGACTTGGAGAATACCTGGTAACTCAGCAACCCAGAGAAGCAATAATTAATGCATGGAACGCTATGCTTTTAGACCTTCCAACGGAAAGGCTGGACTTTTTAAAAGACCTAAGATTATCATACAATACTAGCCTTTTAAGCAATACTAACCCTATCCATATCAAGTGTTTCCATCAAATTGTTAAAGAGCAAAATGGCATTGAATCTTTAGATGAATTCTTTGACCATATTCATTTTAGTTCTGACCTAGGGATGCGCAAACCTGACCCGGATATATTCGAACATGTTTGTGATTTACATCATTACGTTCCCTCAGAAACGCTTTTTATCGACGACAGTATACAACATGTAGAAGGTGCGAGAAAAGCTGGTTTAAATGCATTTCTACTGGACACAAACAAAGACGAGATAAAAGAATTAGTCACTTCGCTCTTGACAAAGCTCAACTAAAGTTCCGTTGGTCGATTTAGGATGAAGAAAAGCTATTAGTTTATTGTCTGCCCCTTCCTTCGGTGAAGCCTGAATCAATTGAAACCCTTCTTTCTTTAGACGCTCTATCTCTGAGAATATATCAGCAACATCATAAGCTATATGATGCATTCCTGCTCCTTTTTTTGAAAGGTATTTGGCTATAGGACTAGACTGATTAGTTGCCTCAAGTAGCTCTATTTTAGAGTTTCCTATCTTAAAAAAAGCTGTTTTTACGCCTTCTGAAGCTACTTCTTCAATCTTGTAGCATTTGGTATTCAGCAATTTCTCGTATACCGGTAAGGATTCATCCATACTCTTCACAGCAATACCTATGTGTTCAATTTTTCTCATAATTAAAGCAAAAAAAATCCCGTCAACTTTCGTTAACGGGATCTAATTAAATAAATAAATTTATCCTTTGATAAACTTTTCGTTCTTATCATCGAAATTAATGTAATATGCGCCTTTTCTGAGGTTCTCACAGTTTACACTAGAAGAATATCCTTTCTTCACAATATTACCATAAGCATCATAAATTTCGTACTTAGTATCTGTTGGTTCTCCATTTGCAGTGAATTTAATTTCTGTCTTCACTTTCTTTGGAGCCATTTCTACCTCCTCTACATCTGAAGTGAACGTCTTCTCTGGAGACTTTCGCTTCATTCCTGTATGATCTATCTGTACAACACGTATTTTATTCTCTCCTGAATGTGGAGTCACCTTAAACTCATAAGAATTAGGCCCTTCAACACCTTTACCGTCAACCTCACCTGCATTCACCCATTTATTCCAACGGTATTGTTCTACGACATAAGGAAGTTCACCTTGCTCACCAGTAGTCGTCCATTTTATGTCTCCAGTCTTTGTAACATTCATCTCAGAAACCTCAAATGTACTTCTCGGAAGAAGCACTTCAGGATTTAAGATTTTCGGAGTACATCCGTCCCCATGCTCAATCACAATAAATACATCTTGCCCAACTTCTATATTGAACAACGAAAAATCAATTTCGAATGCACTTCGGCTAACACCTCCTGGCATGATATCACCGTTAACAGTGACCTTTGAGGCACAGAAACCAAATCCATCTTCACTGGCTGGGTTTTGTACGTAGAGGTTCTTCCCTTGATAACTACCTTCAATAGACAAGTTAGCTCGTAGGCTGAAAACTGTTAGAACAACAACGATTGGTACTAATAGTATTTTCATTTAATTAATGTGTGAAAGATTTTACAATTGCAATATTAGTGGCTATTTATCAAAAATCCAATTAGTAATGGCTTTTTTTTCTGTAAACTCCTAATATTACTCCACAAACATAAAAATTTTCAAGACAAAACAGGCCTATTAAAAAATATCTATTAAATTAGATGATTGATATAATTAATGCAGTGTTGCGTAAAGCGATTGAACTAAGAGATTAATTTTCAGCATATATGAACAAATACATACTACTCCTCACCATCTCCATTATTTTAGCATCTTGTTCGAGTGAATCGAAAAAACAATTTGAATACGCTGGAGGAACTTTTAAATTTGCTTTGGCCAATGAACCCACAACACTAGAGGCACGAAAGGTTACTGATTTGTACTCCTCTGCCGTAATCAATCAGGTACTGGAGGGATTGGTCACATTATGCCCAAACACCTTAGAAGTTCAGCCTTGTTTAGCCAAAAGTTGGGAGGTGAGTACCGATGGTAAGTCAATCACTTTTGAATTAAGAGACGATGTTTACTTCCACGAACATAAAGAAATAGGGGAAGACAGGAAGTTTGGTCCGGAGGATGTCATCTACACCATTGAATTAGCTTGCACAAAAAAAATGGGAGAAGATCCTTCTAATGCATACAGCGGTATCTATAGTGGCATACTCAAAGGAGCTGATGCTTTTTACAATGGCGAAGCAGATAATATATCGGGGCTTAAGACTGAAGGCAATAAAGTTATCATGGAGCTTGAAAGTAGAGATGTTAATTTCATCAATAAGCTAACGCAAACTACCGCTTCTATAGTTTTAAAAGAATTAGTGGAGGCAGGTCTTGAGACTGATCTTGTAGGCACAGGTCCCTTTATGTTTGATAAATACATCGAAAAAGATCAGCGTGTGAACATCATCCTAAGAAAGAACCCTAGTTACTATGGTGAAGATGAAGATGGTAATCAACTACCATATCTAGATTCAGTAGTATATGTAATTGAGGGTAGAAGTTTGAGACAATTGGAAATGTTTGAAAATGATGAGATTCAATTGATAGAAGGTTTGCCACCGAGCAGAATAACTAGCATGCTTCAGGGTCGAATCGATGATTTCAATAGTACTCCTCCAAAATTAGTTTTAAGAAGAAAACCGCTTCTGGCCACACAATATTATCATTTCAATTTATTGAAAGAGCAATTTCAAAACCCTAAGGTAAGACAGGCGATTAATTATGCAGTCAACAGAGAGGAGATTGTTAGAAATATACTCAATAATCAAGCATACGGTAAAGGGTATGCCGGTATCGTACCTCCAGCTGCCTTTAGCGGATATGATTCAAAAAGAGTTGAAGAAGTGAGTTATACGTACAATCCAATTAAAGCTCGGAAATTGCTTGCTGAAGCTGGCTACCCAGACGGAGAAGGCTTTCCTGCAATCAATCTAAAGTTCAACTTAGGAACAATTCACTCAGCTGTAGCAGATGAGTTTGCTAAACAAATGAGAAAAACGCTCAAAATAAATGTCAACCTGGATGGAATGCCCTTCCAAAATAAAATAGAGGACGCCATGGAGGCGAAAGGCGATTTGTTTAGAACATCTTGGTATGCTGACTATTACAGCCCTGAAAGCTTTCTTTTAAATGCTTACGGAGGTACCGTACCAGAAAGCGAATCAAAACCTTCTTTAATTAATCATTCACGTTATGTGAACAAAGAATTTGATGCCGCCTTTGAAAAAGCTCAAAGTGCCACAGACATTGTAGATCGTTACAATCACTTCGCAGAAGCAGAGAGAATCCTTATGAAAGACGCTCCTTTCATTATCCTTTGGTATGAGGAGACAATTAAAGTAGCCTACTCAAAGGTTAGAAATTTAGCATTGAATGAAATGAATTACTATTCATTCAAAGACGTTTACATTAAAAACTGGACGAAAGAAGAGTACGAAAATAAAAGCAGAAAATAATTTTACTTTCTTTGTGTTTTAAATTCACTAGAAATGAAGTCTATCATTTTTCTGGCTTGCCTAGCGCTAGCAACAATTAGTTTGTCCCAAGAAGAAATCACTCAAAATGTAAAAGGGAAAGTAGTTGATACTGAATCAAAATATCCACTTGTTGGAGCAAAACTTTTTTTAACATCTTCAGATTCCACTATTTTTGAAAGACAACTGACAGACGCAGACGGATATTTTTTATTCACAAATATTCCTATCGGTAAATACAGTCTTCGTTCGACATACTCCATGTATTTACCCAATACATCAACGATAATAGTAAATTCAGGAAAAGAAGTCGTAGTCAACATCGATTTACAAGAGGATATTAAGACTACGGACGAGATAGAAATCGTAGGTCGAAAAAATGGAGAGGTTATCAACGAAATGGCCATTATCTCCGCTCAACAATTCAGTGTAGAAGAAACGGATAGATACGCCGGATCAAGGGGGGATCCTGCACGAATGGCTAGCAATTTTGCCGGTGTACAGGGAGCTGATGATTCAAGAAACGACATAGTCATTCGAGGTAATTCACCAATTGGATTACTGTGGAAGGTAGAAGGAATTGATATTCCTAATCCAAACCATTTCGCAGTATCAGGATCTACAGGTGGGCCCGTGGCGATATTAAACAACAAGCTTCTTGCAAATTCTGATTTCTTCATGTCCGCTTTCCCAGCAGATTATGGAAATTCTATTGCCGGTGTTTTTGATCTTAGATTACGTCATGGAAATTCTGATAAACATGAACTTACTGGTCAATTCGGATTCCTAGGAACAGAAGTAATGGCTGAAGGGCCTATCAATGCAGAAAGGAGATCTAGTTACCTGGTAATGGGGCGTTACAGTACACTAAGTATGTTCCAAGCAATGGGCATAAGCATAGGCACAG
>CBFHXS010000003.1:13754-49463 GCA_965659845.1 Brumimicrobium sp. | reverse complement strand
GAGATCTAGTTACCTGGTAATGGGGCGTTACAGTACACTAAGTATGTTCCAAGCAATGGGCATAAGCATAGGCACAGATGCGATTCCTGTTTATGGAGATGGTGCAATAAAGTTATCATTCCCTCAAAAGAACGGTGGTCATATAGGTGTTTTTGGAATCGGAGGGGCATCAACGATAGATATAAAAGTTTCTGATCAAACAACTTTCACGGAAGAAGCGTTTGGAGAAGGAGATAGGGACCAATACTTTAGTACTGCCATGGGTGTATTAGGTGTAACTTATAAAAAGTCAATGTCTAAGTCTACTTATTTCGAATCCACCGTTGCGCAAACATATGATAGACAACGATCACAACACGACTTTTTAATTAGGAATCTTGATACTACTCTCGTTGAGGGAGACCCAATAGTTTCAATACGTACGGACTCAATTTACCCGCTCATGGGGTATCAATTCGAAAACTATAAAACGGCTATATTCGCTAGCATTAATCACAAAATCAATAAGCAACATATATTGAGAGTTGGGATGAATGCAGATGGTTACTTTATTAACAATATAGATTCAGCACTAAATCAAACTCAAGATCAGTTCTTGACAAGACATGATTACAAAGGATATGCGGCACTTTTACAAGGTTTTGTTCAATACAAATGGAAGGTGAATTCTAAAATGGACTTCACCGCTGGACTACATAGTCAATACTTTACATTAAGTGACAGTTGGAGCGCAGCAGAACCTAGACTTGGTTGGCAATTAAGGCTTAAAAACAAACAAGTAATAAAAGCTGGGGGAGGATTACACTCTCAAATGCAGCCTATTTATCAGTACACCTATCAAGGAAGCATTTCTGGAGGCGCGCCTCAAAGGTTCAATATGGACATGGATTTCACCAAGAGTCTACATACGGCTGCAGGATATGAAAAATCATTCAAAAATGCTCTAAAAGTAAAGACAGAAGTATACTACCAATATCTATATAATATTCCTGTAGATCAATACTCGTCTTCTTTCAGCTTGTTGAATCAAGGTTCCGGCTTCCAACGCTTCTTCCCAGACGAACTTGTCAATGAAGGAACAGGAACCAATTATGGTGTAGAGCTAACAGTGCAAAAATATTTTGATAAATCCTTCTATTTTTTAATCACAGGATCTTTGTTTGAATCAAAGTATAAAGGAAGTGATGGTATCGAGCGTAATACAGACTTTAACGGAAACTATGCAGTTAATTTTTTAGCCGGAAAAGAGTTTAAAATAAATGATAAAAATATGATATCGGCGGGAGTTAAAGTAACCGCTGCAGGAGGACGAAGATATGGCTATGTTGATGTGAATGAAACACTCGCAAACAATGAATTAGTGTTTCAAGATTCATTATTTAATACCAGACAATTCAGGGATTATTTCAGATTAGATTTTAAAGTAACCTACAAATTGAATACGAAAAACTTAACACACGAAATAGGTTTGGATTTGGTAAATATCTCGAATCGACAAAACATATTAGGACTTGCATACGCTCCAAACTTAGCAGACCCGAGCGCAGAACCTATTGCAGAAAGATATCAGCTAGGATTCTTACCAATATTCTACTATCGCGTAGATATTAGACTAATGAAGAAAAAGAATTTAAAGGAGTAATGGAGATTAGCAATTCTTGAGCATAGACTCTAACAATGCTAATCCATCAGTATTGCCTAAAGTAACATCCGCTGCTCTTTCAGGGTGAGGCATCATTCCAAGCACATTTCCTTTAACATTTCGAATACCAGCAATATTATTGATAGACCCATTAGGATTAACCTCCTTACTGATTGCGCCGCTTTCTTCTGCATATTGAAATATTACCTGATTGTTGTCTTCAATCTTCTTGATCGTATCATCAGCAGCAAAGAATCGCCCTTCTCCATGAGCAATAGGAATTGTATAGGTCTTATCAAGGGAAAGATCTTTGGTGATTACACTATCCGTATTTGATGCTTTCAACTCAATGTTCTTACAAATGAATTTCTGAGAATCGTTATGAAGTAATGCTCCATCCAGCAAGCCTGTTTCTGTAAGCACCTGAAATCCATTACAAATACCTAAAACATATCCGCCTTTCTTAGCATGCTCTATAACTGAACCCATTATCGGTGATAGTTTAGCAATCGCTCCTGATCTAAGATAATCTCCATAAGAGAATCCGCCAGGCAACACGATAAAATCAGCACCTTTCAAATCAGTATCTTTATGCCATAGGCGTTCTACTGACTGATTCATAACATCTTCAAGAACATATACCATGTCCTCATCACAATTTGAACCTGGGAAGGTAACTACACCGAACTTCATAATAAACTGAGTTAAATTAGGTGCAAAAATAAATAATAATCTGAAAGGGATAATCCTAATAAAGAAATTTCACGAGGTTTACTATCAAAAGTATGTATAACAAACTAGAAGGTAACCACTTATACCTTGCCCCTAGATAGGCATATGGCAGAATGATACTCAATATAACTGCACCCACAGTGAAGTAAAAATAACTATGGAAAAATATCAAGATCCCAATACTAATAAGTATAGAAAATAGTAATGTGTATATTACCAATCCTAAAATCCTCTTGTACCGAATTGAACTTTTTGACCTTCTTTCAAGAATGTTTCTATTCGATAAAACAATTAGCACAAGAACTATAGCATGAGGGATGTAGATCAATATGTTACCGTATTTCGAGTAATCTAATTTAGATTCAAAAGAAACCAATGACGTATAGAAATTCTGGTCAACAAGAAAAACCCACAATAATGGAATCATTACACCAAAAAGCGGCAAAAGTAGTTCGCGGATCACAGGTGGTCTAATCGATAGCGTGCCTATCCAAATAAAGATTAGAAAATAAGCGTATACGGGCAGGAAGGTTATGGCAAAGCCGGTAAAAAGTCCAGCTAAAAATGTCATATGTCTGGCATCTTCATTTTGCTTAATGTTAAAAAGCTGATGAATGCTTAGAATGAAAAATGTATGCGCTATTAGATCCTCACCTAACCTTAGGCTCATAGGAAAAAGAAATACGAGTAGAATGTATATTAAACTAGGTAGGTAAGTGTTTCGGTCATAAAATTCATGTGTATTAAAAACATAATTAAGTAGGTAAGCGTTCAAACAGATAAAAAAGAAAGCTCCCACTCTAGAAAAGTACGAGGGCATCATTTTAAAATCTAGATCCCATAAATTCTCTTGACCAATGGCCAACATCTCAAAACTTGGAAAGTAAATGTCTAAAATAAGGTGTCCCGCCACCATTAATGGTATCAGTATAAAAATATAAGGCTCGTTGTTTGCGAAAAGTTTAATCATTCTACTTCTGTACTTCGCACGAATTTCATAAAATTTATCTTTTCGTCACGATAAAAAGTAAGATTTTTATTTCAAATTGAGAAAAATATTATCTTTGTACATAAATAAATTAATATGAGCTCAACAGAAATATTAGTATCACTCGGAGATTTTATTTTATGGACAACGGAACTCCTTTTTGAGAATGTTGGTAATCTCTTCAATGACTCTATGATTGTGCTAGGTTTTATTGGTCTTTTTATTTGGCTAAGATTACAGCATCGTTATAATCAAGAAGCTCAGAATAATCCGAACCAATTGAAGTAAATCTTTACTTATAATATATTATACCCAGCCGTTCTATATGAATGGCTTTTTTTATACCCAAAAACAAAAGTTTGAATCAAAAAAAATCCTGGATAATACGACCCAGGATTAAAATATGAAAAGCTTAATTTTGTTAAGGCTGAATGAAAACAGTCACTGTGTTTTCAACTTCCTCTTCAATCTTGATTATTCCTTCACCATACAGGTCGCCTTTCTCAGCAGATATATTTAAAACTGCTACACCAGCTTGACCTAGTTGATAAACATCGTTGTAGTTAATCGTTGCAACTCCCGAGGTGTTGGTAGTTGTTGTATCACGACGAACAACTGGCTGAATTGGATCTGTAGTTGATTCGCCATAAAGAATCACAGTAGCTCCAGGAACTAAAACATTCGCTGTATCTCGCACAGTTATTTTTGCGATAGTATCGCCCTTCTTTCTACAAGAAACAAGGCTGCTAATTGTTATTGAAGTAACCAGTAATATGCTGAATGTAAGTATATATTTTTTCATGTCAAAGGTGTTTCTTTTAGTGTATAACGTGTAAAGTTAGTGAAAAGTTGCTACTCGTCCAAAGTAATTGAGGCTGTTGAAGTTAAATTTGCTCTAGCTTTGGCAGTTCCTAAAGTAAAATTAGCAGTTGTGTCTTTAGCATAAACCGTGAAGTATGCAACAGGATCTTGATTTTTATCAAATGTATTAAAGAAGTCATCAAGTTGAAAATATGCAACTCCCGAAGCATCCGTGGTAGTTTCCTCAAAATACTCCGGCGTACCTTCACTTAAATCCCCTACAATCCTTACGGTTGCATCCTCAGTTAAAACAAAATTGTTGGACCTTACATAAATCTTCAAAACGGATGGTTCATCAGACTGACATCCTAAAAACAGGAAACTACAACAATATAAAACAACAACATGATAGAACTTCATACTACTTACTAAGATAATAAAAACGTAAAGTTATTCAATTCATATAAAAAGAAGAGAATTCCTGTGATTTTTGTACTTTTGAGGCTTGTTAATCTGCCAAAACTTTAGGTATGCTTGATATTGAGAAAAAAATAAATGATTTACTTTCAGAAGTAGAAACAACTTCTTTACAGGATGAAAAAGAATTAGAATCTTTTAGAATTAGATTTTTAGGAAGTAAAAACATACTTAAACCCCTATTTGGAGAGCTAAAAAATGTTCCAAATGAGCAGAAAAAGGATGTTGGGCAGCAGATTAACTCGCTCAAACAAGCCGCACAACAAAAATTTGACAGCTCCAAAGAATCCATGGGATCAATATCCAATGATAAAGAAAGAATTGATTTTTCTAGACCAGGAGAACCAGTAAAACTAGGGGCTCGACATCCAATTTCTATTGTTAGAAGTGAGATTATTTCTATATTTGAAAGAATTGGATATGGTGTCTCTGAAGGTCCTGAAATAGAGGATGATTGGCACAACTTTTCCGCTCTAAATTTCCCACCAGAACATCCAGCAAGAGATATGCAAGATACTTTTTTCGTGGAGAAAGACGAACGGGAAATGGCATTAAGGACTCATACCTCTTCGGTTCAAGTTAGGGTAATGGAAAACAATAAGCCACCAATAAGAACGATTTCTCCCGGAAGAGTATATCGTAACGAGGCCATCTCAGCGCGTGCACATTGTTTCTTTCACCAAGTAGAAGGTTTGTTCATTGATAAAGACGTTTCTTTCGCTGACTTGAAGCAAACACTTCTCTACTTTGCTCAAGAGATGTTCGGAAAGAAAGCAAAAATTCGATTACGTCCATCTTATTTCCCATTCACTGAACCAAGTGCTGAAGTTGATGTGAGTTGCACTATTTGTAACGGAGATGGATGCAATGTATGCAAATACACAGGCTGGTTAGAAATTCTAGGATGTGGAATGGTAGATCCGAATGTTCTTAAAGCATCTAATATCGAAACTGAGGTTTACAGTGGATTTGCATTTGGTATGGGAATAGAAAGAATCGCACAATTAAAATATAGAGTGAATGATCTTCGTTTATATTCTGAAAACGATGTTCGCTTCTTAGAACAATTTAAATCTGCCTTATAATATGGGACTATTTTCATTTGGAAAAAGTGACGCTTCAACTTCTCGAAATTTGAACTGGAGTAAGATTGAAACTATAGAAAGCCTTCAACAAGCGATCGCTGGATCAGACAAAACCCCCGCTTTATTCTTCAAACATTCTACACGTTGTAGCATCTCTTCAATGGCGCTTAATCGCTTTGAAAAAGAATGGAATGAATCGAATAATTGTGCTATTTACTTCATTGATCTCATTGCAAATCGAGATGTTTCAAATACATTAAGTGAACTTACTAATGTGCAACATCAATCTCCTCAAGTATTGTTAATTAAAAATGGTAAATCCGTATATAATGCGTCTCATAGTGGTATTGATGCAGAAGAAATTAAAGTAAACTTGTAATTGTTTCGTAATGTATAAATACACTAATTCAATACTGATATTCATACTATTGACCTTTTCTGTATTCAGCTGTAAAGAATCAGAAGACGATGCTTTGGTTAATGAAGTTAACAAACCAGTTGCGAAATTTGAACTTCCTTTCAATAATGCTTCTGCACAGCGCGGAAAAACATTTAGGGTTGAGGTAGTTGTTAATGACTTAGAGCTAATTAAAAATTTAAAAGTTTTTATAAAGGATACTATTCTTTTTGACGGAAAACCTAAGAAAGAACAATACCTGTTTGAAGTCAATACAAAAACATGGTCATTGGGTACAAACCAAATCTCACTTATTGCTATGACGACTGACAATAAAACAAAACGAGATAATCGAAGGGTTCAACTACTATCAGATGTCTATCCCGAAGAGTATACTGCAGAAGTGATTAAAGCATATCCTCATCAAACCTCTTCTTATACTCAAGGGCTCGAGTTTGACGGCAACCAACTTTACGAAGGGACAGGTAGCCAAGGCAATACAGGGATTAGTATGATTGGTAAAGTCAACTATGAAACTGGACAAATCCAAGAACGCAAAAATCTTGATCAAAAGTATTTTGGTGAAGGAATCACTATAATGGGAAATGAATTATTTCAATTGACTTGGCAAAATAATACGTGTTTTGTATACGATAAGAACACGCTTGAACCGCTAAAAGAATTCAATTATAATGGTGAAGGTTGGGGTTTATGTAATGATGGTAAGTTCCTAATTATGTCTGATGGATCTGAACGTATCTCATTCCTTGATCCATCGAATTTTGCATTGAAAAAAGTAATTGAAGTGTATTCCAACGAAGGTCCCGTTAAAGCGCTAAATGAGTTGGAATATATAAATGGAAAAATCTTTGCTAATGTTTATCAAACAGACTTTATCGTAGTAATTGATCCAGCAACGGGAACAGTTGAAAAGCGAATCGACGCTAGTTTAGTCGCATTGGATTTTAGAAAAACAGGAGAAGTCTTGAATGGAATTGCATACCTGAAAGAATCACAACAGTTGTTCATTACAGGTAAAAACTGGCCAAGTCTTCTGGAAGTTGGGCTGGTAAAATAAGATAATCTTACAATTGTCCTGCAACTGTAACCACTTTACGCTTAACACTACTCGATGCTTCATTCACGTTAAAAAACGAGAAGAGAATTATGTGGGGGCCGATAGAGGCTTTTTTACCTTCTTCGTTTGTTCCATCCCACTTAACGGTCCCTTTGACTCCAAGAAGATGATCTTTCAATAGAACTTTCACTAACCTACCCATATCATCATAAATCATTACGTCCCCTAGAAGCGTCGGATCTCCAACCTCGTAAGTGATTAACAAAGCATCTTGAAATCCATCGCCATCGGGTGAAAAAGATGTGGAAGACAATGTTATTTCTCCTTCCGGCGCACCCACCTTAATAGTTTGAGAGTTTTCACCCCCTGGTGTTCCAAAGCCAACTGTTTCACTTGCACTGTGCCAATTTGAGGAATCGTTTGACTCAAGTTCTAAGTTGAAACGTTCCAGACTAACCCCATCTTCCGATTGCAAGAGTCCAAAGTGCCACTCATCAGAATAAGAAACTTTATCCATAATCTGCCCAAAGTAACCAAGGTACACAGTAGAAGAATCATTATTATAACTCGGGAGCGATTCCATTTGAACAAATTTACCCGGCACCGCGTAAGGGTATTGCATAATCTGAAAGTTTGAATCAGTGGTTAAAACAACGTATGACAGCGGAGGCATAATGAAGTTCTGATTTATCAGCTTTTCATTTGCAATTGTGTCATCGTCATAATTAGATAAAGACCAATTTATTAAATCGATGTACTTATCTGAAGAATTAAATAGCTCCACATAATCAGAACCGGAGGTAACAGGATTAAAAAGAATCTCATTTATGATAATATCCCCCGTTTCTGGTGTTTGGGGTAAAACAAAAGATCCTTGAAAATCTGCTGAGTTACCTGAGCAGTCAGCTACACCCGTTATCGAAAAAGCATAAACCTGCCCTGGAGTTATCGTTTCAACAAAAGTTATTACCATTTGGTCAGGAAAAGAACTTGAGATTAAACGCTGATCAATGGTCAAGTTGGGTGACAAAGATATTACGGCATTCGCTAAGCTCAAAGAGTCCATACCTTCTGAAAAGTCAATGGTTAAAAAGTTTGGAGTTCCCGCTTGTAAATTAATCAACTGAGGTAGTTCAGTATCTGGAGTAAGATCTAAAATGCTATTCGGCGCACCAGGCGTACCTCCATTTGAATTATTACTGGCTGCCCAATTGTCTTCATCGGAACACGCTAGCTCTGGGTTGATACGCTCTAAACTCCAGCCTCCATCTTCCTTATTCGGGTCTTTGTACCACTCATCTGTGTACGTTATCTCATCTACGATGACATTGGTAGGTGTGCTGAGAATAACATCGTCACCTGAATTATTTAAACTAGCCCAACTCGTCACATTTATAGCTTGAGGATAATCAGCTAAACCACTCGAAGGCACTAGAATTAGGTATTCCCCTGGGTACAACCATACATCTTGAATTGTTCCTGACGAATTGTTATCAGATAATTGCCAGTCATTAAGATTAAAGTACTTATTACTTCTATTATACAATTCAACATATTGTGTTTCAGGCATACCTACCGAAGGAGTTTCATCAGGTAGGATTTCGTTAATAATAATATCTCCATAAACCGGAGTTTGAGCTTCTACATATTGAAAACTATCAACCACTGACAGCATAGGATTTCCTGAAAAGTCTTCGACATTACTCACCGTCACCTCAAGTGTGTCACCTATGGGGAAATTACTGGCAAACGTGGCCGTAAATAAGGCTAGGTTTGTAACATCTTGTTGCACATTGGATGGGTTCCCTATTCCTTGATTCACACTATAATTACCAACTGTTTCACCGGTTATTTGATCCATTCCCTCATCAAACAATATTTCTAATTGATTAGATGAAACAGGCGTTGCACTTACTAATGTCGGAGGGGTATTGTCAACCTGTATTGGTCCTGCATATATATTATCGTACTGAAAGTTCTCAATATTACTTGATGTATATTCGATCCAAAAACCGGTGTATTGTCCAACAATCGCTGTTGGATAATTCACCGTATCATCTGGTAAAAATGCACTTCCACCAGCAAGATCAGTGTACAACTCCCAGTCTCCGTTAGCTCTATGAATTATTTTAATTGAAACATTGAAGTCACTTGATACTATACCTAAAGCACTTGTCATTATTGTAGTTTCAGTACCTCCGCTTCTTTCGATTAACTCGATCGGATCATCACTCCCTGTCTCACCTATTCTGAAGTAAATACCATCTGGAGAGGTTGATAAATCCTGATTCACGGATGACAAATACGTCTCACCTCCATTCGAACCAGATGGACTAAAATCATATTGAACATTAAATATCCATTCACGATCAGTCAATTGAGTTAAACCATGTTGCGCTGATAGATATGCATCACCTGCAACAGTAGCATTCAATTGAAGACGATTATTTGCATTTACTGTAAATAAAGCATCGCTCCCAGACCAAGCAGGGTTATTAGTGAAATCTCCGTCATCAAAATTATCGGAAAATTGCGCTGTTGAAATAAACGCGGAAGTCAAAATTAAACTTAAAAAGAGTAAGTTTTTCATATTGAAAAGTAGCACCTAATTACGGTTATTTTAAACAAATATACTAGAATGACAGCTATGAATAAAATCAAAATGTGAATACTTGATTAAGGTAACACAAAAATAACGTTGAGCTTAAACCATATTCGATAAGAAGTACTTTAAAAGACTTAATAAAAATGATTTAACATACATTTTCACAGTATCTTAAGAGCTCAAGTAAATACAATAAATTATGAAAAAATTATTGTTGCTATCGTAGGGGGAATTCCAGTTATGAAGACTGAGAAATTATTACCGCTTTGTGAAACTGCATCTGAGAAGCTTTTGAAAGAGCTCAATAAAAAGATCAAAAAAATGACTAGAAAAGCAGCTAAAAAATTGTAGCCTATTTCTAGAGAAAGGTAAAAAAGAGGAGTTCAATGCTCCTCCTTTTTTGAATAAATAGTCTTATTTAACATATTGTTATTATTTTAAATATATCTTTTCGGAAAGATGCTCAGAACTTATTTTCCACTATCTTTACCAAAAATATTTTGTCATGAAAGTTGCAGTTGTTGGAGCTACCGGAATGGTAGGAGAAGTTATCTTAAAAGTACTAGCGGAACAAAATTTTCCTGTAAGTGAATTAATTCCAGTTGCATCAGATCGGTCTGTCGGCAAAACAGTTCAATTTGGTGGTGCCGAACATACAGTAACCGACATACAATCTGCCATTGAAAAACGGCCAGATGTCGCATTGTTCTCAGCAGGTGGTTCAACCTCTCTAGAATGGGCGCCGAAATTTGCCGAGGTTGGGTGCAGAGTAATCGATAATTCTTCTGCATGGCGAATGAACCCGAATCACAAACTAATAATACCTGAAGTTAATGGTCAGTTGATTTCAGATAACGACTTCATTATTGCAAATCCAAATTGTTCAACTATTCAACTGTTAATGGCACTTGCACCTTTGCATGAGAAGTATACAGCACAGAGAGTTGTTGTTTCTACCTATCAGTCTATATCAGGGACAGGGATAAAAGCAGTTGAACAAATGAATAATGAACGCTCAGGCGAGAATGGGAATAAGGTTTACCCTTACCCTATTGACCAAAATTGTCTTCCTCACTGTGATGTTTTCATGGAGAATGGTTATACCAAAGAAGAGATGAAACTCACGAATGAAACTAAAAAAATACTGAGTGAAGAAATTAAGGTTTCTGCCACAGCGGTTCGAGTTCCTGTCCAGGGAGGTCATTCAGAAACTGTTAATGTTACATTCGAAAATGACTTTGACCTTGAAGACGTTCGCAAAATAATACATGAAACTGCTGGATTAACACTACAAGATAATCCTGAAACCAATACTTATCCAATGCCAATTTATGCGGCAGGAAAGGATGATGTATTTGTTGGGAGAATACGCAGAGATGAAACTTTAGACAATACTTTAAACATGTGGGTCGTAGCTGACAACTTGAGAAAAGGTGCCGCTACTAACGCTGTTCAAATCGCGAAATTATTGATAGATAAAGGAATACTAACGGTTGAACAATTCAATTAAATCAGAACTTTTGGAAGGCTTAGAAGTTATTTAAAGATGTAACATATACTCTAAACTAACCAACATGAAAAAATTTCTTTTTTTGATTCTACCTTTTCTATTAGGTTTGAGCCATCAACTCTATGCCCAGAAAAAAGGGTATGATTGGGGTTACATAATAACTGAAAAGGGAGACACCGTAGAAGGGTGGATCAGTGATAGAACATCTGGCTCATTTTCAGATCTTCATGGGAAGCTTAGATTCAAAAAGGAAGGTCAACTATTCAAAAATAAATACAGCCCTAATGATGTTCTTGGGTACGGATATTTAGAGGCTCACTTCGTTTCACTACCCTTAATAGAGATAACACGCCTCTTCAAAACTAGTTATCTTTTAAGGAATGGTGCAGACAGAAAATTCTTGCGAGTGGTTGAACGAAATGCATGTCTAAATCACTATGAAATTGAATTCATCGGAGACGATAATTTCATAATTGATAGCTATCCTGTTTTTCATATACCCGGCTCACGGGAAATGGTTAGAGTCACTCAAGGTATTCTGGGAATAAAGAAAAAAAGACTCTCCGAATATTTTAGCGATTGTAATTTACTTGTTCAAGCAATCGATAATGAGCAAGTTATTAACTTGCAGGACGTATATGAATTCTACTGCGGCAAATGCAGATAATCAGAACAATGATATACTCACTCCCATCGTAAACGGAGTTAACTGAACACTTTCGCTGTTGGTAAAAAATGGAGAAAAATAATATGCCCCATAAACGGCCCAATTTCGAATTCCTATTCTCAATGTGGCTCCATAACGCAATGGATTGTCATCAGGGAACCCAAACAATTTCACAACTTGCCTCTGACCATTAACAACATTAGTTGTTTTCGTTAATGCATTTAACTGATAACCTATCTTCCCTCCAAGCATAACTTTAAAGTGCTTGTATCCTTTTGTACGAAAACGAATTTCCAAAGGTACTTCTAAATAATTCGCAGCAAACTTGGTTCGATCAGGCTCGTTTCCCACTGGAAACTCACTAACCGTTGTTAAACTATTTATATAGTCTGTTTGAAATTGCAGATTCGTTTTATTACTGAAATGGCTAAAAGAAACGCCCCAACCAAAAGAGACTGTATTCTTTTTAGTAAGAATCACATCAAACATAGTTGCTACATTAAAGCCAATGGAATTCCAAGGACTCTGGAAGTAATCTCTATCCCCTTGCCAGTCGCAATAGGTAATATCAAAAATTATGCGATCATACTTCCTCAACTTTTCTTTCTCATAAGGTCTTAAGCCATTAAAAAACCAACCTGCACCAGGACGAAAACGTGAATACAAACCTTCTTCCCCTTCGAAATACTGAGCATTAGAATACTGAGAAAAAACTACTATTAAAATCAATAAATATCTCATAATGAATTAATTTCTTCGCTCTCGTATGTATTGTTCAAATTTCCAGGATGATAGAATAGCCTCTCGAATAGATAGTCTTGACTTCCAGCGTAATAGTTTATTAGCTTTGGAAGTATCTGCATAAATCTGAGGAATATCGCCTTCCCTTCGCTTACCTATTCTATAATTTATCTTTACCCCTGTCTCTTCCTGAAAAGAATCAATCATTTCCATGACACTCGTCCCTTTACCCGTACCAATATTAAAAACGTCGATGCGCTCTTCAGCATTAGGCAAATATTTTAAAGCAGCAACATGTGCATCGGCTAAATCAACAACATGAATATAATCTCGAAGACACGTACCATCTTCCGTTTCATAATCATCTCCATGCACAGTCAATTCATCTCTTACTCCAATTGCAGTCTGCGTAATAAAAGGAAGCAGATTGTTTGGGATACCATCAGGCTCCTCACCTATTTTACCCGATTCGTGAGCTCCAATTGGATTGAAATATCTTAATGAGACCGCCTTAACACCAGAAACACTTTCGATAAATTGCTCGATCATCTCTTCATTTACTTTCTTGGTAAACCCATAAGGTGAATTAAAAGAAACTGGACTGCTCTCATCAACAGGTATGATTTCTGGATCACCATAAACTGTGCAACTTGAAGAAAAAACAAAATTTTTTACCTTAAACTCTCTTACTAATTCTAGAATAGAAATCAAACTTCCAAAATTATTATCAAAATACATCAATGGTTTCTCTACAGACTCTCCAACCGCTTTATAAGCTGCAAAATGGATTACTCCCCAAATTGGAAATTGGCTGAAAATCCCTCTTAATCTAGGTTCTTCTTGACAGGATACATTAAAATAAATAACTTCTTCTCCGAGTAGTTGTTCCAAACGCTCAATCACATCCTTATTGGCATTCCTGAAGTCATCAATAATAATTGGATAAAAACCATTTTCTTGAAGTGCAACAACAGTATGAGAGCCAATATACCCAGCTCCTCCAGTAACAATGATGTATTTTTTGTCGTCCATTACATCAAAAATAGGAATTAAGCTGGTAATAATAGAAATACAATTCCATAATCCTAAGGAAAATGATTCATGCACTAAGCGTTTTTATCATAAATCAGTAGATTTGATTTATGGAAGAGTTCAACTTTAAAAAACATCAAACTTTTCAAAAAAGCTGGAAAATGATTCTCCGCTTTGCTATTTATGGTGTGGTGATTTTTATACTACTGTACCTCCTTATGCGGAAAAATGAAGAAATCATCCAATCTGAACAGGTAGACCAAATCGAGGTAGATACAACGATCATGATTGAAGAGTAATGATTAAATTCGCACAATGATTAAGCCATTCGATGACGAATATTTTATGCGACAAGCTTTAAAAGAGGCACAAAATGCTTTTGACAAAGATGAGGTGCCTGTTGGAGCAATTATAGTTGCTAAAGATCAGATCATTGCGAGAGGCCATAATCTAACGGAACAACTAAATGATGTAACAGCACATGCAGAAATGTTAAGTATAACTTCTGCCGCGGAACATTTAGGAGGTAAATATTTAAAAGACTGCACACTTTATGTGACATTGGAGCCTTGCGTTATGTGCGCAGGTGCGTTGAACTGGTCACAGATTACAAAAGTTGTTTTCGGTGCAAAAGATGAAAAACGAGGAGCGTTAAAACACAATAGCCTATTCCATACGAAAACAGAAATTATCGACGGTATACTTGCCGATGAATGTGGAGCATTAATGCGTGAATTTTTCCAAAAAAAACGCTGACTAAAGTGGAAATCGAATGTCCACAATCGATCTGTTTTTAGGTTCTTTTTGCTCCAGGACTCCTCCAACATCAGATATTAATAGATTGCTAATTTCAAGTCTGGATTTTTCATGGTGAAATTCGTTGTCAGAAGGGCAGTTGTCCTGATATCTAAAAACCACGTCTACACCCTCGTAAAAATAGTTTACAGATACGTTGATTGACGCTTCATTCGTTTTGTTCTTGATTGAAAAAATCAACATAGTTAGAACTAATGACAAAGGAATAACATACTTTTCCTCAATAAAGTCGATTGTATTATCTACTGTATAATTAACCCCTTTTAAATCATAAGTATCAACTGATACACTTAGAACAGCTGTGATCAATGTCCCAGGGTCTATTGAATTATATCTCTGTTGTCGAGACAAGGCATTATAAACCACCGATAGAAACTTAAACTGTTGCTCAACATAAATTGATTTTGCACCTTTTTTCTGTAATTCACTCAATTTAGAAAAGTACTTATGATGATTCTCCATACTGTGCCTCAACTTCTTGAAAAACTGAAACTGTTCCTCCTCTGTCGACCACTGATTTAACCTGAGCTGCTTATTCTTTAATGTCAGTTGAGCTTCCCTGCTGGTTAAGGCTTTCAAATAGACTGAAATCATAGCCACAATGATTACGAAGGCAACACTTACTTCTAAAACTAAAACTGGAGTAATCTCGTTTATCAAACTGGACACTCGTTTTACCTCATCCTGTAAAAAATAAACAATCCAAACCACATATACTGCGAAGCTTAAAATGGTCACTACAAGGCTACGAATAAAACCAAGATTATAAAAACTGTAGAGCATGACCAGTATAATCCATAAAGGGGTGCCTATGTGTAAAACTTCAGTATTTAGGAATAAGTTTCCAAATGCAACACCCCAACCTAAAAACACAAAAATGAAGCCTATAGTTATTGAAGAATGAATAAACTTATTTGCAAACAATAAAACAACACTAAAGATCAGACCAGAACAAACAGGTAAAACAAGTACGTCAGTTTGGTCTGAAAAAAATACTGGAAAAAGAGCTATTAGAAATCCGCCCAATAAAACAAGTGAAAAATGAAAATTCGTAACAACTCGAACCCTTTCATGATAATCATTCAGTTGCTCTAACTTACTGCCTATAAAAAATGATTTGATTCTATTGAGCATATTCTGCAATTATAGCGGCTAACGATTTTTGAATTCATTAGCTCGTTTTCGATCATCTTCATTTGTCTCTACAGGAGGACATCGATTTGGGTCTTTTTTGAATAACCATACGAGCTTCAGCTTAAATAGCGCAGGGAAATACTTGCTAGAAAACCAATGAATTGCCGGGGTCCCTCCAGTCCAATCATATGCACCCAAGACTGGCATCTGTACTCCAGGAATCAGAAAAAATCCTTTGTCTACTCTAGGCTTAATACCTATTCCTAAATCATAATGTAACTGAACAACTATATCTCCTTGAAATTTTTGAGTAGAAGGATCATGATAACCATCATACACTTGATTCTTTCCTAACAGAGCATAATCACCATTAACACCTATTGCATTATCTAAAAAAAAGTGAGGATTCATTTGGAATACATTATGTACGCTAAATCTACCAAAAAGGTACCCGTTGTAGAATTTGCCCTCGCCTTCAACTTGCCCAATAAGAGTATCTCTATCATCATAAATACCAGAGGAAAAAAGCTCTCTACCTCCAAGGTGCTTATAACCCAAACCCCAATCATAATAATGAATGAACTTTCGAGGCTTTTTTGTTATATGAACCATTCCAATTTCAGCGAAAAACCCAATTCTACCTTTAGCTTCTCTTGAATACCTATACAATGTATCTGTATTCAATTGGAATTCTTCCTGTGTCTCCCCAGGTCTAGTGAAAGTATAAGTAGGCCCAAAAGAAAACTGAATACCATGTCGAGAATAGTCACCAGTAACCCATCTATACAGTGGTTTTTGTATTCGTTGATTTCCATAAAATTGCTTTTTAGAATTCTTGGGCTTATACTGAGCATGGCTTGAACCTATACTGAAAGCACCGAGCAAAATTATGATCACAACAATTTTCATTATACTAAAGAATTTATTTTTTTCATCACTGATTCATCGTCCCAGTTCTGATGAATATTATCCATTTTCATGACCTCATCCATTATCTTACGCTGTCTCTCACCAGCAGCAAGAGCTTCTGAATATCTTATGTGACTAAAAGTAACTTGAGAATATAACGGCATCCACTTGTTTGGATACAAGTCGCTGAACTTACGTTCAATCTTCTTACGCAAAAGAAAGTCTTTGTCACCTGCAAGATCACGCATCTCAATATAGTTATATAAAGCGAGATCGGCAATAGCGTTGCCATCAGGAGCTCTCTGATCACTATAGTCGTTAAACAGTTTAAGCATGTCTTCCGATTCCTCGTCATACATTTCTGAAAATACGGAAGTGTCTTCAAAGCCTGAATTCATACCTTGACCATAAAACGGAACGATTGCGTGAGCAGCATCTCCCATCAACATGACTTTATCTTCGTAATTCCAAGGGTTGCATCTTATGGTTACCAGGCTAGAAGTGGGGTTCTCAAAATAGTCTGACTTTAAAGTAGGCATATGAGGAACGGCATCAGGAAAAGTGGAATTGAAAAATTCCATCACATCATCCTCAGTTTTTATACTTTCAAAAGAAACTTGACCTTTCATTGGAAAGAATAAAGTAACAGTAAAGCTGCCATCTAAATTAGGCAAAGCAATCAACATAAATTTTCCTCTTGGCCAGATATGCAAACAATTCTTATCTATTCTGTGCGAACCATCTTCATTCGGAGGGATCACTAGTTCTTTATACCCATGTGATAAGAAATCCTGAGAATAATTGAACATCGGTGTTTTTTGCAGTCTTCCACGAACAGCCGAAAATGCACCATCCGTTCCAAATATATGATCATAGGTGTAGCTTTTCTCCTCCTTCACTTCAGTATCTTCGAAGTAAATAGTGTTTTCCTTAAGATCAATATCTAAGCACTTGTGATTGAATCTGTAATGAATGTCTTTGAAGTCATCTGCCAAATTCATCAATTTTTGATTCAACCCACCACGTGAAACAGAGTATATTGCTTCATCTTCTTTCCCATATGGCTGATACGTTAGGTTCCCTTCTAGGTCATGCATCTTTCTTCCATACATTGGAATAGAAATGGAACGTATTTCTTCGGCTATACCCGCTTTTCCTAAAGCTTTAAAACCTCGATTTGACAAGGCCAAGTTTATCGATCTACCACCAATAACTTTTGCCTTTCTAAGATCTGGACGACGCTCAAATACGTCTACATTCATTCCTTTCTTAGCTAATAAAATCGCTTGTAAACTTCCTACGAGTCCGGCTCCAACAATTGCAACGTTTTTTTTCTGCATGATATAATATTTGCTTAACTCAACAACCTAGTTTCAGGCTTGTTTCACTGGAATCAAAAATAATGAATTTCAAACACTTTAAAGGCAATCTCCATGGTGCGTTTTAATAAAGCTGACATAAGTCAGAACAGATATTTCAGAAATTAGCCACGCCAGTTCTTTCGAAATTCGGTATCAAAAAAGACACTCCTTTTACGTTTGGATTTCTTTTTCTTATGAAACATAACCATCATTCTCCAAAGCACTAGACCTAAGATCAAAACACCAAATACCTGAACCAACAATTCTATATACTCAGCTTCATTATTGAGCGAACCAGAAAATCTACGTTGTATGAGGTCTTGTACATTCATCTATTTACAAAAATACAAGTTATTTACAGAACTCCACTTTCATAAGCTCGTTCAACTTCGCACTGTCATTTGCAGAAAAAACAATACATTTGACAGTATCATAGCGTTTCATGAAAAAGCACATTGACAAATCACTAAAGTTTAGAGAGAAGGATTTTCGCCTTAGGCCTTGGCAATTAAAAGTTCAAGAAGTAATCTATGGCACTGAAACTCGCGCAGGAAAAGTTTTTGACATACTATTACTTTTTGTAATTCTTATATCGATTATTGTAGTTATGCTTGAGAGTGTTCCGGGTATTAACCAACACTATTCAAACTATTTCTACAGTATTGAATGGATTGTTACATTTCTATTCACTATTGAATATATACTTAGAATTGCCAGCCTCCAAAAACCCTTAAACTATATTTTTTCATTCATGGGAATCGTTGACTTACTATCTTTACTACCAACTTATCTTGGACTGCTTGTGGATGGCACAGAATCATTGATGGTTATTCGATCAATACGTTTTCTTAGGATCTTTAGAGTTCTTAGGCTAAGTCGATTCATGTTAGGGGCAGATATTCTTGGTGAAGCACTCAGAAATAGTCGACACAAAATCATTGTTTTCTTAATAACAATCTTGACTATTGTCATTATTATGGGGGGGTTAATGTTTGTAATTGAATCTCGCGAAGCTGGTTTCACTAGTATTCCGAGGAGCATATATTGGGCGATCATAACGATCACGACAGTTGGGTATGGAGACATTGCTCCAATCACACCTCTTGGTCAAGCAATTGCCTCTTTAATGATGCTTTTTGGTTATGCTATAATTGCAGTACCTACAGGGATTGTATCATCTGAAATGACCAAATTGAAGAAAGGTAATGTTAAAGAATTTGAATGTCCCAATTGCTCGACATCAGGACATGAAAAGGAAGCTAAATTCTGTAAATCTTGTGGTGAAAAAATATAGTCTATTCGAATTCAATAATGAGTTCGTTCTTCTCCACAACATCATCTTTAGCCTTAGAAAGCGATTTTACTTTACCGACTCCTTCGGATTTGATTACATTCTCCATCTTCATAGCTTCTAAAGTTAACAAAGGAGTCCCTTCATCTACTTCATCTCCTACTTCAACTGCAAAATCGAGAATACGTCCTGGCATTGGTGACTTTAATTGATGTAATTTTTTGATCTTTTTCTTATCAAGTCCCATCTCATGAATCAATTCATCAATTGGTCTTTCTTTAGTAATCTCAAACGTCCTCTGGTTAACCTTGATAGTTAGCTTTTGATCTTCTGTGGCAGATTCCACAACTTCTCCGTGATAAACTTCTCCCATGTAATCAATTGTAAAGAAGCGGTCATCGATCCATGTTACAGCGCTAAAACCATAGTTTCCTTCTAACTTTTCACCGTCAATTACATAATTTGATTCTGCCATAGTTCTCAATTTTAACCTTTACAAATATAGTTTTTTCTTTTGAGGTGATTCAGGTTCTTGCCGTAAAGAAAAGTCTAGAACTGTCCTTGTTTTTCAGGCACTATCCATTTATACCATCAATCTATACATTAACCCCCAATTCTGACCTCATACAGATACTTGCATTCATAGCTGAGAAAAAATACCCATTTTTGTACACAATCTAAAATTTATTAAAATGAAAAAAGTACTGTTCACATTTATCACAGCTTCTATACTATTCTCCTGTGGTACTATTAAAAAGGATAATACTACTCAAAATGCGACGTCACAATCCACTAAAGCCAATTCAGAAAATGGTGAAATAAAGGTGGAAGAATCAAAAGCTGATGAGCCCGAAATCATTGAAAGAGATAATTATAATGCAGCTGCAACTATAAAAACAGACCTCATTCATACGAAACTTAACGTAAGTTTCAACTGGGAAAAATCTCAATTGAATGGAAGTGCAACGTTAACTTGCGCCCCGTATTTCTACCCAACGGACAGTCTTATTTTAGATGCCAAAGCAATGGAAATATCAAGTGTTATGGTTGATGGAAAAGCATTAAACTTTAAATACACCGATAAAAAGTTCCTGCGCATTAAATTAGATAAGGAATATACGAAAGGGGAAAAGTATACGGTAGCGATCAAATATATTGCTAAACCTGAAGAAAAAATAGAAGGAGGGAGTAGCGCAATATCAAGCGATAAAGGTCTTTACTTCATCAACCCTAAAGGAGAGAATCCGAACCAAATGCCTCAAATTTGGACACAAGGTGAAACTGAAGCGAGCTCTGTTTGGTTTCCGACAATCGATCGTCCAAATCAAAAGACAACGCAAGAGATTTTCATGACTGTTGATGATAAATACAAAACATTGTCAAATGGTACTTTAGTTTCATCTACAAAGAATGATGACGGTACAAGAACAGATTATTGGAAACAAGATAAACCACACGTTCCATATTTATTTATGATGGCTGTTGGTGAATTCGAAGTAATCGAAGACTCATATACAAAACCTGATGGTTCAAAAATGGCTGTAAACTATTATGTTGAGCCAGAGTGGAAAGAGCATGCACAGGCAATCTTTGGTGAAACTCCAGAAATGATTGGATTCTTTTCCGATTTATTAGGGGTTGATTATCCATGGGATAAGTATCACCAAATTGTTGTTCGTGAATACGTTTCGGGAGCCATGGAAAATACAGGTGCAGTAATCTTTGGTGATTTTGTTTATAAAACAAAAAGAGAACTGATAGATGCAAATGATCACTCAATTATTGCACACGAGTTATTTCATCATTGGTTTGGAGATCTCGTAACATGTGAAAGCTGGGCTAACCTTCCTTTAAACGAGTCTTTTGCAAACTATTCACAATACTTGTGGGATGAACATTATTACGGAAGAGATCAGGCCGATTATTACGCTGAAAAAGAAGCAGAAGGTTATTACCAATCAGCTGCTCAAATGGGCCACCATAATATGATTTGGTTTGACTATGATAGTAAAGAAGATATGTTCGATGGCCACTCCTACAATAAAGGAGGACGTATTTTACATATGCTGCGTTACTATTTAGGTGATGATGCATTCTTTACTGCACTTCAACATTATTTGAAAGAGCATCAATATGAGCCTGTTGAAATTCACCATTTGCGCTTGGCATTTGAAAAAGTTTCAGGTGAAGATTTAAACTGGTTCTTTAACCAATGGTTCTTTGAATCGCATCATCCTGAATTAGAAGTTACCCAAGATTTAAGTGTTCCGGACCAGGTTACGATAACTGTTAAGCAAACGCAAGACTTGGAAAAAGCGGCATTGTATAAGTTACCTTTAGCAGTCGATGTTTATGAAAACGGAAAGAAAACTCGCCACAATATTACAGTGGATAAAAACATAAATACGTTTACATTTTCTTACAAAGGTAAATTAGACAATGTAGTTTTCGATGCCGATCGCATTTTACTTGGCTCTATAGACCATGACAAACCTAGAGAATGGTACATCCACCAATTCTATAATGCACCATTGTATAAGGACCGTGAGCAAGCATTAGTTTATGGATCACGTGACCGAAGTGAGAAAGGGAAGCAACTCATTATGGACGCACTTGAGGACAGTTTCTGGTATGTTCGACAATTAGCAATTGGAAAATTGGATAAGGTCAAAAAAGAGCGTCCTAATGATGTAATGGCTGCTTTAGAAAAAATCATCAAAACGGATATGAATTCACAAGTAAGAGGTTCAGCTTTAAAATTCATTGCGAATGAATTCTTCGAAGGTGAAACAGCTGATAAAACGCGTGAGCTATTATACCATACTATCGAAAATGACAGCTCATATTTAGCAATTTCAAGAGCTCTTAATGGCTTAACTGATGGAACAGATGAAGACGTGAAAAAAGCACTAGAATTAGCTCAAAAATTGGAATCAGAAAAGTCTTCTGCTCTTACTGCACAGATTATAGGAATCTATAAAAATCATGGAGGACCAGAGAAGCTTGACTTTATGGCAGATGCTGTAAGCACAGGAAAAGTAAGTGGTTATGATGCAATTAGCGCTATGTCTAACTTTGCTGGAATGTTGAAAGAACAAGACATTAAAACACAGGAAAAATATCTTCCTGTGCTTGAAGGATTGGGCAAAGGAGGAAGTGCATATGTACAAGCTATCTTACCATATAACGTTATGACATTGAAGCGAGGAGCTGACAGCCGAGTTTCTTCTTTAGAATCAGAAATTAAAAAACTTGAAGAAGAAGGGAAATCAGGAGAAGTAACCATGAAAGAAGGGGAGTTAAAAAAGGCAAAAGCATTTGCTGAAAAAGTAAACGCTCTTCTTATGAAGGTAAATCAATAAATGCTAAAAAATATTTCTTTTAAGGACTCAGTGAAAGCTGGGTCCTTTTTTGTTCTTACAAAGTATTACTTCAACTCTTAAGACTTTCGTACTTTTGCACCATGATTAATATTGAGCAGCTCGGATTTCACTTACCTCAAGGGTATTTATTTAAAGATGTTAACCTTCAGATCAACGCTGGAGACAAGATTGGATTAGTTGGAAAGAACGGTGCTGGTAAATCTACATTTTTACGATTATTATCAGGACAAGAAAAGCCTACGGAGGGAAGTATTCATCTTGGAAAGCAATACTCAATTGGATTTCTAACACAGGATATTGTCATTGATACAGAGCAAAGTCTTTTCAATTATTTAAATTATTCAAATCTAGAGCTGAATAAATTAAGAGATCAGATTGACGATATTAATCATCAGTTAACAACACGAACGGATTATGAGAGTGATTCATATCTGCAGTTACTTGATGATCTGAATTTTGCTAACGAACAATTTCAGCTTTTTGAAGGATATCAATGGGAAGAAAAAATTGCCACTACACTGCATGGGCTTGGATTTGAGGAACGTGTTTTCGAAAAGCCTTTGAATAAATTTTCAGGTGGCTGGAAAATGCGTGCTGAGTTAGCAAAGATCTTGGTAAACAACCCATCAGTGATCCTACTGGATGAGCCGACAAACCACCTTGACATCATCTCAATAGGTTGGTTGGAAAAATACCTGCAACGTTTTGAAGGAGCAGTGATCACTATTTCTCACGATAGACTGTTTTTAGATAATGTAACGAAAAGAACGTTAGAGATTGCCGGAGGGAAAGTATTAGATTTTCCTTACGCCTATTCCAAATACAAAGAAAAACGAGCTGAGGATATTGAACTTTTGCTCAACGCTCAAAAACAGCAGGAAAAAGAAATCAAGCGAACTGAAGAATTGATTGATAAGTTTAGAGCCAAAGCAAACAAAGCTGCGATGGCTCAGTCGCTAATCAAAAAGCTTGAGAAAACAGAACGCATTGAAGTCGAAACGGATGAGGTCGCTAAAATGAAGATTACATTCCCCTTGAGTGTTCAGCCAGGGAAATGGGTACTTGAAATGGAGGACTTAGGGAAGTCTTACAATGATCTTATGCTATTCAAGGATATAAACTTAACCGTTGGAAGAGGAGAAAAAATAGCACTTCTCGGACCAAACGGTGTTGGTAAATCAACTTTGCTTAAACGCATCATGCATACCTTGGATGGTGAAGGATCAGTTAAATACGGTCACAATGTAGAACTCACCTATTTTGCTCAGGATCAAGCAGACACATTAGACCCAAACAAGACTGTTTACGAAACCGTTGATGATGTCGCACTTGGTGAAATTAGAAAACAGCTAAGATCAATCCTTGGGGCTTTTCTATTTAGTGGTCAAGATGTAGACAAAAAAGTGAGTGTGCTTTCTGGAGGAGAACGAACAAGACTGGCACTTTGTCAATTACTTTTAAGTCCTTCAAATGTTTTAATTCTCGATGAGCCAACAAACCATTTAGATATCCAATCCAAAGGAGTCTTAAAACAGGCACTTCAGCAATACGAGGGGACATTTATCATTGTATCTCACGACCGTGAATTTTTGGATGGATTAACGAATCGAATCTGGGATATTGAGAATAAACAATTGAAAATACATCATTATACAGTTCAAGAGTATCTAAAGAAAAAATCGGATGCTTTTGAACAAGCACATGCTGCAGCTAAGTCTAAAAAAAACAATCAAAAACCTGCTGAAGCATCGAAAACTGAGGAAAAATTAGCATCGAAAAACGAGCTTTCGTACGAAGAACGCAAAGAGCTAAAAAGAACGGTCAATAAACTCAAGAACGGCATAAAAAGAGCCGAGGAGAATATAGAGCGTTTAGAGAGAGAAATTGCAGAAATGGACAAAGTAGTTGAGTCTCTTGATTATTCCGATGAAGAAAAAACAGCTAAAATATTAGCTGAATATGAAAAACTCAAAACTGACCTTGAAAAGAACATGAAAGATTGGGAAAACAATACTGTAGATTTAGAGGGACTAAATACAGAAGCAATCTAGCTATTCGGGTTATAAGTACTTACAATTGATTCAAAACGCATATTAACTTTAATCTTACCTGGCTTAGTGCCTCCTTTTGAATCTTTAAATACTCCCTCTGCATTGAGTACCATTTTACCAAGACGAGGTGAAAAACTCTCAACAGTGGTCGCCCCACTTATCATGATGAGCTGCATAGGGTTTTTAGCAGACAATCGATTAAAATCAATTGAACTAGAGGTAGGTTTTGATCCATCAGGATCAATATTATAGGTTCCAGCGTAATTATTTATGATATTTGGTTTCTTCAAGTGTATGGAAAGAAAGTCGCGTTGAGCACTCTTTATTCGCATCGCTAAACTATTCTCACTAATTGTAACGTGATTATTTTTCTGGTCAAATAAATCGATAGAAAACTCCATAGTATCTATGTTGACCTCAACCATACCCATATTATAGAATTCTGAACCGCGGCTTTTTTTCTTCGGTTTCTTCTCATCCGCGATAGAGTCTTTTATTTCAAAATACTCTCCATTCCATTCACCGTCAGGGAGACTATCAACAGTAACAACTGAATCCGTTGAATCATTTTCTTTGCTTTCATTGCCGCACGAAAACAAAAATGCTACTAAAAGGAAGAACAAAACCCTTTTCATAATCTTATTTTTTATTTGAATTATTTTGAGGACGATTACCACCAGAATTACCGCCCTTATGGTGATGTTTCTTCTTGTTGTGATGTCGATTTCCACCGCCTTTAAAATTGCCTTTTCCCTTACTTTTAGTCTCCCATCTCGGTGCTTCTCCAAGCTCTTCGGGCATTGTATTTTGAGGGATTTTAGATTCTATCAAACGCTGAATTTTATCGAGTCTTGGCATATCCTTAGGGTTCACCAATGTAATCGCTTCTCCTTTTGTATTTGCTCTCGCTGTTCTTCCTACACGGTGAACATAATCCTCAGCATCTGTAGGGCAATCATAATTAATTACCATATTGATTTCTTTTATATCAATACCCCTGCTCATCACATCTGTAGCGACTAGTAAACTAATTCTTCCTGATCGAAAACCACGGAGCACCTCTTCCCTATCTTTCTGATCAAGGTTAGATGATATACCTTGTGCTGGTAATCCATTCTTGTTTAAATATCGGACAATATCATTTACTTTGTCTTTGGTTGAAGTAAATAATATGATTCGTTTAAAATCTTTCCGTTCCTTGAGGATATGCTTTAATAATGGATTCTTCTGTGCATCAAAAGCAAGAAAAACAGATTGTTTTACACCTGCAGCTGGTTTAGAAAGAGCTAAATTAATCTCTACAGGGTCATGCAATAAGGTATGTGCAAATTTTCGAATCGCTGGCGCCATGGTGGCACTGAACATTAAGTTCTGTCTTTTTTTAGGTAGGTTCTTAAAGATCATAGTTAAATCATCAATGAAACCCATATCTAACATACGATCTGCTTCATCCAAAATCAAATGCTCTAAGTGGGAAAAGTCAGCATAACCCAGCTTCATGTGTGACAATAATTTACCAGGAGTAGCAACAATTACATCTGTACCAGACTTTAAAGCGTCTTTATCCGCCTGCCAGTCTTTTCCATCTCCACCCCCATAAATCGCTTTTGAACTTACCGAGATAAAATAAGACAAACCTTGAATCTGCTGTTCAATCTGAACAGCCAATTCTCTTGTTGGAACAATAATCAACGTATTGATAGTGCTCTCAGTTCGATTCGTTAACTTGTGTAAAATGGGCAGCACGAAAGCCGCTGTCTTACCCGTTCCGGTTTGTGCGCAACCTATAATATCCTTCCCTTTTAAAACTTGGGGTATAGCTTGTTCTTGTATGGGAGTTGCATTTTCAAAGCCCATATAACCAATGGCCTCGATTAACTGTTCATTTAATCCTATCTCAGTAAACTTCATGTGCTAAATTTAGGCATTTATAGGGAGATTGAGACAATGAAAAGCGCAAGTATTCCTCTTAGACAAATAAAAGAATTCGCGTGTATGTTGTTTCACATAATAAATTCAAATATTTTTGACCTCTATGCGTTACTATTTCAATATGAATATTTTTTGTACAGTAGCAACCTGTGTTTTACTCACTTTCTCTTCTTTCTCTCAAGTTGGAATGGGAAAATGGCGTATGCATATTTCTCCCTATGAAGCAATTGATGTTGTACAAGGTAATAATGCTATTTATGCCATTCTCAGTAGAGGTCTTCTAGAATACGATCTTGATGCAGGAGAGAAAAGTGTATGGACAGCAGCGAATTACCTTTCTGATGTCGCTCCAACCGCTTTAGCTTTTGATGATGGCTCACAAAGCTTGTTGATCGGTTATGAAACAGGTAATCTTGATATTATTCAAAATGAACGCGTAATAAACTTACCAGCCATCGTCCAATCTTCAGTGAACGGATCTAAAAGCATTAACAGTATTGTGTGTCACAGCGGAAATGCTTATTTAGCGACTGGAGTGGGTATTGTTGTGATTAACCTTTCGAAACAAGAAGTAAGAGACACTTATAATACATCGTCGCTCAATGAAGTGATTGTTGATGTTGCTATACATGAAGATAGTTTATTTGCGTTAACCGATAGCGGATTGAAGGTGGGTGCCCTAAGTAATCAATTTCTTGCTGACCCCGGACAATGGAGCACCGTAAATAGTCTACTGAATTACTCCTCGGACGGGGTGTACAATTCACTTGCTTCTCTTGGAGGGTCTTTATTAATAGGATTCAATGACACTGATTATAATGCAGATACGCTGTTTCAGTACAGCAATGGCCAAGTCTCAATCCTTAAACAAGATATTGAAGTAAATGGATTGAGTATTTCGAATAATGAACTACTGATTTGTGCAGCTGGAGATCTTATTGTTTATGATGAAAACTTGACGCAAAAAATGTCTATATTCCAATATCAACACGGAGAATTCCCAGAGCCTCAAAACGCAGTATTTTACAACGGTGATTACTTTGTCGCAGATGCTAATTCAGGCTTGGTGAAAACTCCAAACGCCTTTAATTCTGAACAAATACTTTTCGAGGGTCCTCGTTACAATGATGCCTTTCGGGCGGATTGGCAAAATGGAAAGTTAGCAATAGCAGGTGGAGGATTAAGTGGAACAGCCCCTTCTTTCAGTGTTGGCGGTGGAGCCTACCTGGAAGATGAGCAGTGGACATCGATCAGCCAAAGTAACCAACCTATTATTCAAGGAGAGAATATTTGGGATTATATCTCTGTCTCTGTCAACCCAAATGATCAAGAACAGATAGCTTTTGGAACCTATTCTGAGCTACCTCTCATTGAATTAAGAAGCGGCGACATAGTTGATACTTTCGGCTACTCAAATTCACTACTTGAGGCTGTGCCTGGAGGAACGAATTGGAGTTATATTTCCGATGTCAAGTATGATGACCAAGGAAACTTATGGGTTGCGAATGCTTTGACAGATCAACCTTTGAAGGTGAAGACAGCTAGTGGTTCTTGGTTTTCCTTTGATCTAGGAAATACTGTGAAAACGAAACAAACCGAAAGAATTGTCATAGATAATAATGATGTAAAATGGATGGGAGTTGATGGTGCAGGTATTGTGGCTTTTGACCATGGTGAAAACATTGACGATGCAAGCGATGATCGATATAGAGTCCTTAATACGGGAGCAAATAGCGGTGCGCTGCCAACATCATCAATTGAAGCGATAGAGGTAGATTTTGACAATAATATATGGGTAGGAACACCTGAAGGGATGAGAGTACTCTATAACTCAAACAACGTATTTGATGCTGATGCTGGAGACTATAATTTCCAGAAGCTTTTAATTGAATTTGGTGAAAACGTTGAAATTGTTTTGGGAACTACTCACATCACAGATATTGAAATTGACGGAGCGAATAGAAAATGGATAGGCACTGCAAGTTCAGGTGTGTTCCTTTTATCGGCTGATGGATTAGAAGTAGTTCGAAACTTTACAACTGAGGATAGCCCTCTATTAAGTAACAACATTCTAGATATTGCCATTGATCAAAATTCTGGAGAAGTGTTCTTTGTGACGAATGAAGGGTTAATATCATATCGCTCAGATGCTTCCCAAGGTGATCTTAATTATACGAACGTAAAGGTGTTTCCAAACCCTGTTCATCCAACTTATTTTGGTCCAATTACCATTCAAGGAATTGCATTCAATTCTGATGTTCGCATAACTGATATGGCTGGAAACCTTGTATATCAAACTGTTTCCAATGGAGGCACTGCAACATGGAATGGACAAACATTACAAGGGCAAAGAGCTGCTACCGGAGTTTATTTGATCTGGACAAGTGTAGACGATCCCGATACGAAAGGACGAAAAGTAGGAAAGGTTGTTTTCATCAACTAGCCGAATAAAGATTCTTCATGAAGTCAATTGATCACGGAATCCTGCTTAAAAAAATCAACTATAGTGAAACGAGCTTAATCCTGCACTTCTTTACCCTAGAAAAGGGTTTTCAAGCTTATCTCTTTCAAGGAGGGAAAAAGAAAAAAGGAAACATACTCCAGCCTCTATCCATAGTTGAAATTAATGCGTATCAAAGACCCGATAGTGAATTGGGAAAGATATCATCTATTTCACCTGATTTTATTCCTCAAAGCATACCTTACCACCCGCTGAAAAGTGGTTTGGCTTTTTTTATGACCGAAGTATTAGAACAAGCTCTTCGTTCAAGTGATGAAGATCCTCGTATGTATAATATGATCAACCAAGAGATTCAATGGCTTGACGATACTGAAGCAATCACAAACTATCCTATTTGGTTCTTATTAATGCTAGCAGATCAACTAGGATTTGCTATCCAAAGACTGGACAAAGATGGTCGCATATTTGACCTTCAAGCGGGTACAATTTCTAATCAAACTCCAGATGGACATGCATTCGAAAACGATGAAGCAGTAATTGTACTAAGAGACTTATTAACCTTAACAAAGTCAGAACTTCTATCAAACTCTATCCATAAAATTCATCGTCAGCAAATTGTTGAACATCTCATTAACTATTATAGATGGCACATTGAAGGATTCAAGCATCCGAAGTCTCTTCATGTTATGCAAACAATTTTCAATTAATGGATTTAAACTCGAACAGGAGGTTTCTCACCACTAAAACAATTTTACAGAACACAAAACAAATACAAGCGATACTTGTTAGGCTAAGAATGGTTAATTTTGTCGCGCAATACGACTTTATAAATACGTTATGATTAAAACAGATATCATTATTATAGGCGCTGGTCCGGTTGGACTTTTTGCCATTTTCGAGGCAGGACTTTTAAAGTTAAAATGTCATTTGATCGATTCTCTTCCGCAGCCTGGAGGACAATGTTCAGAAATCTATCCTAAAAAACCCATTTATGATATACCGGGTTATCCTTCAATTCTTGCGGGTGAACTCGTTGACAATCTAATGGAGCAAGCAGAGCCATTCAAACCAGGTTTTACTTTGGGAGAGGCTGCTGTGAAAATTGATAAAGTCGCAGATGATAAGTTTGTGGTCACTACTGACAAAGGGACTCAACATGAAGCTCCAATTGTAATGATCGCAGGAGGACTAGGTGTTTTTGAACCACGTAAACCACCGATTGACAACCTTGAGAGTTATGAGGATAAAGGTGTGGAGTACATTATAAAAGACCCTGAATTTTACAGAGGAAAAAAATGTGTGATTGCAGGTGGTGGTGATTCAGCATTAGACTGGGCTATCTACCTTACAGATAAAAAAATTGCATCAGAAGTTTCATTAGTTCATAGAAGAAGCTCTTTCCGAGGACATCTTGATTCAGTGCAACGTGTAATGAATTTAGCAGGAGAAGGAAAAATCAATTTGATCACTGAAGCGGAAGTGGTTGGTGTTGGAGGTGATGGAAAAATAGAAAACGTTACGATCAAGCATAAAGTCGACGGAGAGTTCCAAAAAGAAACGGATCACTTTATTCCATTATTCGGACTAAAACCCTCTTTAGGGCCGATTGCAGACTGGGGATTAGAGATTGAGAAAAATGCAATTAAAGTCGATACACGAGATTATTCAACAAACATTCCAGGACTATACGCTATTGGAGATGTGAATACTTATGAAGGTAAACTGAAGCTTATTCTCTGTGGATTCCATGAAGGCACCATCGCGCTTCAATCCGCTTTTGCTCGTATTCATCCAGACAAGAAGAATGTATTAAAATACACTACAGTTAACGGAGTTCAAGGATTCTAAAAAAGACACTTGTTATGAAACGTATCGTCTCTTTTAATGTCAATGGTATAAGAGCCATTATGAAGAAGGATTTTGAGCAAGACATGGCTACATTAGATCCTGATATCTTGTGTTTACAAGAGACGAAAGCTCAGGACGATCAAGTGAGTGAAGCGATTCAATCATTCTCTTCTTATCATCTTGTAAGTAATTCAGCAACGAAAAAGGGTTATTCTGGAACGGCAATATTGAGTAAGGAAAAACCGCTTGATGTAATCTATGACATCGGAGTTGAAGAGCACGATGATGAAGGTCGAGTAATCGCTGCAGAATTTGAAGATTACTTTGTGGTAGTTGTATACGTACCTAATGCAGGAAGTGCATTAAAACGTCTCGACTACAGAACAACATGGGACAGTGCATTTCTTGAATACCTAAAAGGGTTAGAGAACAAAAAACCTGTAATCGTTTGTGGAGACTTTAATGTAGCGCATCGTGAAATAGATCTTGCAAGACCAAAAGCAAATTATAACAAGCATGCTGGTTTTACCCAGAAAGAGATTGATGGCATGGATGCTTATACCAGTAATGGTTTTGTTGATACGTTCAGAATGATGCACCCGGAAGAGGTTAAGTATTCATGGTGGAGCTACAGAGGAGGTGCAAGAGATCGTAATGTTGGCTGGAGAATTGATTATTTTTTAGTGAGCGAGAAAATAACAGATCGCGTTCAGAAAGCGGAGATTCTGAATGACGTAAAAGGATCTGACCACTGCCCTGTGTTACTTGAGATTAAGTAAGTCTTTTTCTTTACTTTCGTCGTATATAGAGTGATTTGATGATTCGATGAGATATCTATTAATCTTCTTGGTGTTTATTTCAGCTGGTTTTACCATCTGTCAAGAACGCGATTCATCAAAATACAAATCAAAGGTTGTCGGAATACCTATATTGTTCTATGGCCCCGAGACAAGCCTAGGTTTTGGAGCAGCAGGATTCTTTACGTTTAAATTTCCCCCTCAAGATTCATTAATGCGACCTTCTCAAATCAATTTGGGAGCAGCTTATACATTAGAAAAACAATTATTGACTTATGCTTCTTTTGATTTATGGACGAAGAAGAACAAGTTTAATATTACCGGAGAGTTGGGGTATTACCGATACTTTTATGACTTCTGGGGAGTAGGAAACGAAGCACGTAAAATAGAGCGATACAATTTAATTTTCCCTAGAGTTAGGCTTGAAGGAGTTTACAAGATTTATAAAAATTTTTACGGCGGAATCAAATACACCTTTGATGATTTTGATATTACAGAGAGAGAACCAGATGGTCGGCTGGCACAAGATCTTTATCCTGGCACTCAAGGTGGAACGATTTCAGGAGTTGGGGGAATAGTTAAATACGACACACGAAACAGTAATTTTTATCCTACTCAAGGGTATAAGTTAATAGCCAGCTTTGAAAGATTTGATAATTCAATAGGCAGCGATTTTAACTACAATCTCACTTGGGTCGATGCCATTAGATATTTTGACTTGAAGAAAGATAAAGTTATTGCAGCAAATATTTATGGAAGGTTTTCTCAAGGAACTGTACCGTTCTTTCATTTATCGCAGGTTGGAGGTAATAAACGAATGAGAGGATATTATTTAGGCTATCATAGAGACAAACAAATGTTAGGTTGGCAAGCAGAATACCGCATGCCTTTATTTTGGAGAATTGGGACTGTAGTCTTTGCAGGAAATGCAATAGTTGGGCCTCAGATAAATTATTTACAAGCCAAAAATATAAGAACTACTGCTGGTCTGGGTTTACGTTTTAAATTGGATGAAGAACGAAAAGTTAATCTCAGAATAGATGCAGGATTCTCATCTGATGGAACTCAGGGCTTTTACCTAACTATTGGCGAAGCTTTTTAAAAAAGTAAATCCTTTTTTATACATTTAATAAAATTCAAATCATGTCAAATATAGACCTCATCATAGAAGAAAGACCCGCTGATATTGGAGACTTCCTTGTGGGGAGATTACTTCCATTTCGTAAAAAAAGACATGTAGGACCATTTGTTTTTATCGATCATATGGGACCAGCAGAACTCAGTGAAAATGAAAACCTGGATGTTGGTCCTCATCCTCACATTGGACTATCTACCTTGACATTTTTATTTGATGGAAACATTGTTCATCGCGATAGTTTGGGCACTGAACTTGAGATCAAACCGGGTGCAGTGAATTGGATGACTGCTGGTAAAGGGATTGTACATTCAGAGCGAACTCCAGATCGACTAAGAACTCAAAAGAAAAAGGTGCATGGTTTACAAATATGGGTGGCTCTTCCAAAAGAACTAGAGGAAAGCGATCCTACATTTTCGCATACAGAGGCAAAAGACATTCCTAGTTGGTCTGAGGGTAATGTTGATTTTAAATTAATAGCGGGTGAAGTATTGGGTGAAAAATCACCTGTTCCAGTTCATAGCGATCTATATTTTATTGAAATAAAAGCGCATGAAAACACCAAGATTGATGTTGGGGATCAACTTTTCGGTGAGTCAGCATTATATATTCTTGAGGGTAACGTAAAGAAAGGTGAAAATACTTTTGGTCCAAAACAAATTCTTGTTGCCAAAAAAGACTCATTATGTGAGTTCACGATAGAGAAAGGATCAACCATTTACATATTCGGAGGAACACCATTTCCTGAAGAAAGATTTATTCACTGGAATTTCGTTTCCTCGAGTAAGGATAAAATAGAAAAAGCACGTGAGGATTGGAAAAAACAAAGGTTCGATAAAATTCCTGGAGATAGCGATGACTTTGTACCTCTTCCCGGAACTTAGGCTAACCGCCCGTTTGAACTTTTTGTAACGCCTGCTTGAATGTATCTGTTGGCTGCGCTCCAGATAATGCAAACTTTTCATTAATCACAAAGAAAGGAACTCCTTGAACACCTATCTGTTGAGCTCTCTGAATATCACTAATGACATCTTCGGTATAGGCAGGTGAAGAATATACTTGCTCTACTTCATTCGCATCCAAACCAACCTTAGAAGCAATCTCTTTCAACGTCTCTAAATCGTCAATGTTTTTCCCTTCTTCGAAATAAGCTTGAAGTAGAGCTTCCTTGAATTCAACTTGTTTGACTTTAGACTTCGCGTACTGCAATAATCGATGTGCATTTCTAGAGTTGGCCACAACCGCCCTATCCATATCATAATTGAGTCCTTCCTCAGAGGCCATTCCAATAACATAGTCACTCATCTTTTGGGCTTCTTCCATTGAAACACCTTTTTTTGCTGCTAAATGTTGAGTAACATTTTTAGTAGGATCTGTTTTCAGCTCTGGATCAAGTAGAAAACTTCGGTAAATCACTTCGACCTCTTCTCCCAAACCAAGAGAATTTACGGCTTTCTCGAATCTCCTTTTACCGATATAACAAAACGGACACATCACATCACTCCAAATCTCTACTTTCATCTCTCAAATTTTACACAAAGTTATACTGTATTGACAAATATGCTACGAAATAGTTTTACATTTCGGGAATTGAGTAAACCATCAACTTGAAAATGCAATCTGAAAACAACACAATAAAAACTGGTAAAAAGCTATTACGCCAGAACATTGAGCGTACAATTGGACGATCCATCGATGATGAGTGTTTCTCTGCGATAGAACGAGTAATGGTACCTAAGACAATTGAGCGCAAAACGATATTTGTAGAAGAGGGCACATTCTGCAATTACGTACACTTCATAATTAAAGGAGCTTGCTACGCTTATGATATAGATGAACGCGGAGATAAACACGTTTTTCAATTCTCTATCGAGGATTATTGGATTGGAGATCTATACAGTTATTTTTCTGGACGCAAAGGACTATACAACGCCGAAGCAATAGAGGAAACCCATGTATTAGCAATTAGCAAAAAGAACTTTGAAGAACTGTGTTTACAATATCCTGTATATGAACGATTCTTTAGAATTTTAATTCAAAATGCTTTTGTTGCTCTTCAGTATCGTCATATCAAAACGCAAAGTGAAGATGCCGAAAGTAGATATAAAGAATTCACTAAAAAAAATCCACAATTCGTTCAGCGAATACCGCAATACCTAATTGCGTCATATCTAGGAATAAAACCGCAGTCGTTGAGTAGGATTAGAAAGTCTGCCTTGGACAACGTAAAACCTGACTAGAGGAATAAGTCACTCTATAAAAAATAACTCAGTGTTTTTTATTATTTTGTAATCGTGAGAACCTTAGTGATTGGAGATATTCATGGATTCTTAGCACCACTAAAAGATGCTTTGAAAAAGGTCAAATATGACGCTTCGAATGACCGGCTAATTTTTGTAGGTGACTATATCAACGGTGGAAAAAAATCGGTTGAAGTAATCGACCTATTGCTGAAGATTAAGAAAGAAGCAACGTATGAGCCTGTATTTATTAGAGGTAACCATGATTACTGGTTTTCAGAACTATTGAAGAGAGACTTACTTCTTTTTCGTGATAAAAAGTACATTCGGAAGAAGTATAAATCCTGGATGAAAAAAGGAGGTGATCTTACATATAAGTCCTATAGATCAATCGATCAAGAGAAACTAGAATTACACAAAACTGAATTTTTCGATCAACTCCTGGATTATTATTTATGGGATAATAAAATGGTTATACATGCTGGATTCGATCCCAACGTAGGTTTTAAAAAGACCTTAAAAAAAGAGCCTCATTCATTATTCTGGGACAGGAGCTTATTTCAACTCGCACTCAAAAAGTTTGGCAAGAACAATAA
>CBFHXS010000003.1:9747-13539 GCA_965659845.1 Brumimicrobium sp. | reverse complement strand
TATTTTACTTCAAATAATAGTTTTCTTAACCTATGTGAATGAAAAATGAGTGATAATGCCACAACTTTGTATCAACAATTTAAAACAAAGAAAAATGGCAGATATGACAACTTGGGTTTTAGACCCGACACACAGCGAGTTACTTTTTAAAGTAAAACACCTAATGATCACAAACGTTAAAGGTGAATTCACTGATTTCAATGCTGAGATCAAGGCTAATGGAAATGATTTTGAGAGCGCAAAAGTAAGCGCTACAATTAAATCTAATTCCGTGTATACAAATAATACTGATCGAGATAAACATCTTAAAAGTGAAGACTTCTTTAATGTTGAAAATCATTCGGAATTACATTTTGAAGGTACTTCATTTGAGAAACTAGATGACCATAATTACACTTTGAAAGGTGATCTTACGATTGTAGGTGTGACAAAACCAGTATCGCTAGATGTAGAGTTTGGTGGCACAGCAAAGGACCCTTGGGGGAACCAAAAAGCTGGTTTTTCAATAACAGGTAAAATAAACCGAAAAGAATGGGGACTAAACTGGAATTCAACACTAGAGACAGGCGGTGTGCTAGTTAGTGAAGAAGTGAAAATAATGGCTGAAGTTCAGTTTACACCTAAGCCTTAAAAGAAAAGGTAATTGAGTTTAAAGAGGCGGCTTTTTAGCCGTCTTTTTTATGACATTTTTTCCAAAATTTCGAAAAATTTATCTCTGAACTTTCTTGACAAAGGAACTTCATCATCATTTTTCATAATGATCATCCCACCATCATTCTTGTTGAACCTGTTAACAAAATTCAAATTAATAATATGAGAGCGATGACAACGCATAAAATGGGGATATGATAAGGCCTCTTCATGCTCTTTCATCGTTTTCGAAGTTACAATTTTCCTTCCATCATCAAGGTAGAAAGTAGTATAATTGTTTTCAGATTTACAACGCACAATACTGTCTAAATCAACAATGAAAAGGGACTCGCTAGTCCGGAGAACCATCTTTTTTTGATCACTTTGAATATTATTAATCACTGTTTCATACTTGTCATGCTCATTGATCTCGTTTTCAATAGACTCTGCAGCCCTCTGGATAGCACCAGAAAGCTCTTGACGATCAACGGGTTTAAGTATGTAGTCCAAGGCAGAAGACTTGATGGCACGAATTGCAAACTCCTCGTGAGCGGTAATAAATATCACTTGAAAATCACGTTCACCTATCTGTTCTAAAATATCAAATCCAGTACCATCAGGCAACTGTATATCAAGCAATACTATATCTGGATTAATCTCATTGATAGCCTTAATGCCTGTAGAAACGCTTTCTCCGTCCTGATGCACATTTAATGAAGCATCCATTCTCATTAACATGTTTGCCAATAAAGACCTTGTTCTACTTTCGTCATCAATGATTAAAACATTATACGCCATTCTTTACAATACTATTGTTTACTTATCCATTAGCGGCATAGCCACAGTTACTCTAGTGCCACTTTTTTGAACCTCTTCAAGGTCTTCAATTTTAACAAATCCTTGAATGTTATACTTTATTCGCATTAGTTCTATTCTCTTCTGAGTTATAGAAATAGCCATACTTTTGTGAGCGCTAGACCGTTTGTTCCCCCTAGCCTTTGACGCTTCTCGCCCAATTCCATTATCTTCTACAACAAAAATAAGTAATTGACCATCAATTCTATAAGTTATCCGAATTTTACCGTTTTTTACTTTATCAAGTTCCCCATGCTCAGTTGCATTTTCAACAAAAGGTTGAAGAATCATGGGAGGTATAGAGATTCGCTCAGGATCAATATTTTCATTATAATGAATCTCAAATTCGAAACGATTCTCAAAACGTTCTTTTTGAATAAACAAATAACGATTTAATATTTCAAGTTCAGTCGTCAACTTAATTGATTCTTTTGCGCTGTTTTCAAGTATTAAACGCATTAGTCTTGATAGGCTCACCAGAAACTCAGAAGATTTATCGATATCATTATCATAAATGTAGCTTTGTATCACTGACATTGCATTAAACACAAAGTGTGGATTCATCTGGGAGCGCAATAATTGTTGCCTAAGCTCAGTCTCCGTTTGTTTTAGCTTTAATTGCCTTTGTTTACTTCGAAAATAAAAGATCAAAAGAAGTGCCAACAATAAAAGCGTTGAAAACGAAAATATTATGATAATCTGACTGTTTCTTAATTGAATGTTTTCCAGCTGTTTTTCGTTTAATAAACGTTCGTTTCTTTCTTCTTTCAGCTTTCTATCCTGCTCCCTAATCCTCTTGGATTTTTGCTCAGACTCGTACAGTTCACTCAAATCAGCAATCTGTTGTTGTAGATTCTCGCTGTAAATACTGTCTTTATAATTCGAGATTTTAGCTAGCTCGTAATATGCCTTCTCACCATAGCCAAGTGCTGCATAAATCTTTGCTCTGATTTCTAATGCTTCTTGTAACTCTAAATTGTTCTCTTTTAACTCAACCTGTTTCTCTATGGCTTTATTGATTAACTTTAAGGCATCCCCATATTTTTTTCGTTTATATTTCAATAAAGCATAATTCTCATAAAGATCTTCAACTCCGTTATTATAGTCATTAATCTTATTAAAGAAGGTTTGACTTAGTTGAAAATTCTTTTCAGAAAGATCGTATTCTTGAGATAAAAAATAAGCTTTACCTAAATCATTATGTGTTTGAGCAACCCCTCTATCAGAATTTAATTTGTAATAAATCAATAGTGCTTTTTGAAAATCACTGATTCCCAAGCGGTAGTTTTTCGCGAGAATGTCAATATTTCCTAGACCAATCAAACTACTCGCCAAATACCAGTCATTTTTCAATTTTTTTGAATTAAAAGCAGATTTCTGGAGAAACTGTTCGGCCTTTTTAAAATTCTCCATTTCGACCTGTATTTCAGACATGGCAAGAGATTGTCTAATAAAACATAAATCATGTTTGTTTTTCTGGCTAAAATCAAGTGCTTTCTGAAACGTTGATACTGATTGTTTATAATCGCCTTGTTGTCTGTATTTATTTGCAATAAATTGTAATACAAGGGAGGGTAATATTGGAATTCTAGATTTTTTAGCATACCGCAAGGCGTTATCAAAATATTTCTCGGACTTTAATTCATTCTGCTGAATACCCAAAAAAACATCAATTAAAGCTTTTCTGTCATTTGAAATATCTTTAGCTCTCATCCTCCTCAAAGTTTGAGAAGTAGCTATTTTATTGAGGTCGTTTTGCTCCAGCAACACAGCATTCAAAAGCCTCAGCAGTGCTTTATCTTGATTATGTACTTTAAGTTGAGAAAGAAAAACGTTGAATCCTCTAGAACTTGTCTTATTGTTGGCGTCATGATGAATCAGATAGTAGATTACGAACTTAAATTTACCCTCATCGGAAAACTGTCCTGCAATCTCCTCACTGTGATATAATATTGAGTCGGTTATTTCATAATTGTTATGAATAGATTCATCAAGAGCATCTAGAATTTCCTGTTCTCCTTCATAGCTGAGTGAAAAAAGAGCTAAAAGACTAAAGAATATGGTTAAATTCACTTTCATTGCTAGCGTGAAGATAAAGAATTGTTTTCAACCTTCTTGATATTCAAAAATAATACGTTTTAAAACACTGATTTAATTCAGTTTTTCTTTTTTTTTAATTCTCATTATTAGTTAGAGAAAAAAAAATAGTGCATTTTTGAAAATAATAAGTAACACATACTCGACATGATTAACATATTATTTCCTACTGATTTTTCTGATGCCGCTGAAAATGCTTTTTTATATGCA
>CBFHXS010000003.1:7525-9729 GCA_965659845.1 Brumimicrobium sp. | reverse complement strand
CTTGATGCAAACCTAACTTTAGCCCATGTATATGAGCTTCCGGATCTCGGTCGAGCATTACATAATACTTCAAAAGAGGTGTATGAGTTGATGGAAATGGAAAGTCTCGAAAACTTCAATAAGTCGGTTAAAAAATTACGTGAATTAGCTATTGAGAAAGGTTTTGGTGATTTAGAATTCTCTCATGTAATGGCTGAAGGTCAAATAATTCATAAAATAACTGCGATTGCAGAGAAGGAAAATATTGATTATATCGTTATGGGAACAACGGGTGCTACAGGAATTAAAGAAGTATTCTTAGGATCTGTGGCATCTGGAGTAATTGACGCAGCACCTTGCCGCGTATTAAGTATTCCATCTGAAACATCTCCCGCTGATGCAATAAATACCGTAGCTTACCTTACCAACTATAAAGATGAGGAAGTAGTCTCGTTCGATCATGTCGCTAATTTTGCGAAAAAATTCAACGCTAAAATTTGCTGCGTACATTTTGACAAGGAAGTAACTGATCTCAGTCAAGAACAGATGGATGCTTGGAAAGAAAAGCTTCATACTGAAGACTTGGATGTATCATATCATGTTATTACAGGGGAAGATTTCGAGCACGCTCTCACCGATTTTTACGAAAATAATAATGTCGATATTATTGGCATACAACCTAGAAAACGAAATCTATTTACTGCGATTTTCAAGAAAAGCAATACCAAAAGTATAGCTCAGCATTTAAAAACACCACTATTAAGTCTTCCTGCAAAATAACATTAAGCAGCTTTACTTGTTGTTATAATCAAACAGCATAAAGTTAATATGTATATTTGCTAACCATGAGTATTGTCGAGGATATCAAGGATCCGATTGTCGCTGAACTAAATGAGTTCGAAGGTCGCTTCAGAGAAAATATGAAGTCAAAAGTTCCCTTGCTTGATAAAATCACACATTATATTATTAAACGTAAGGGCAAACAAATGAGGCCCATGTTCGTGTTTTTATCAGCAAAAATGCTCGGGGAGATAAATGATGATACTTATAATTCTGCCTCTTTGGTAGAATTACTGCATACAGCAACTCTAGTTCATGACGACGTAGTCGATGATGCCAACGAACGTAGAGGGTTCTTTTCAATAAATGCACTTTGGAAAAATAAAATTGCTGTACTAGTTGGTGATTACCTCTTATCACGCGTTTTACTATTAAGTATCGAACACAAAAAGTATCGTTCTCTCGAAATTGTAGCTCGAGCCGTTCGAGAAATGAGCGAAGGTGAATTATTACAAATAGAAAAAGCACGTAGGCTTGATATTGATGAGGATACTTACTTTGAAGTTATTCGTCAAAAAACAGCATCTCTAATCGCTACCTGTTGTGAAGCTGGTGCCGTATCAGTGGGTAGAGAAGATCAAGCAGAACGCTTAAGAAAATTTGGGGAACTCGTAGGATTAGCCTTCCAAATCAAAGATGATATTTTCGATTATGGTACGCCGGGTAACATAGGGAAACCAACAGGGATTGATATAAGAGAGCGCAAGATGACTTTGCCTCTCATATATACGCTTAATAATGTGGATAAATCAACACGAAAAGAGCTTATCAATATTGTAAAGAGACATAATGAAAAGCCCAAAAAAGTGAAAAGGGCAATACAACTTGTTGTTAAAAATGGAGGTATCGAATATGCCCATAAACGAATGATGGAAATCAAGCAAGAAGCGATAATACTTCTGAATGATATTCCAGACTCTCCAAGTAAAACTTCATTAATACAATTGGTCAATTACACTGTGAATCGAACAAAATAGTATTATCTAGAAACTCACTATAATTACTTCTTTTTACTTTTCTCCAACAATACATGGTTAATTGATTTACTAATAAAGCGGTATTTCGAGTACTCTTCACTTTATCTTTGTCTTGAATTGTAAAATCATTAGTATGTCAATACTCAAGCATACCACACTACTGCTAATGAGTGCTATATTATTCACGGCTAATAATGCATTTGGCCAATCGTCCTTTATGAATCAATTCAAGGAAATTGAAGTAACCTTGGACACCACAGTTCTCAAATTTTCTGAGGAAAAAATTCAAATTCAAAAGACATGGAAGTTCCCTTTTGAGTTTAAGGAACCTAACCCTACGGTATTGTTTAAATTACACCCCATTAACGACTCCACAGCAAATAAACCTTTCGAATTACTACCCTCAAG
>CBFHXS010000003.1:0-7476 GCA_965659845.1 Brumimicrobium sp. | reverse complement strand
CAATGTAAAATTAAATTCAATAATCTACTTAATGATCAATTAATTGCACTGAAGTTAAAGTATAATAAAGCTGTAATGGGCATTCCTTTGCTACCCTATTCAAATACCTATGCAACAATCTACCCTGGTGATACAGAGCTCTATATTGGGGAAGAAAAATCCTTTGAGTTGATTTCAAATCGAATTGATAATGTTGTACCTCATCCTTTGTGGGTGAAAAAGAAAGACTACGAATACAGAACCTACAGAAGTAACGGAAGGATTATTGTTTCCATTCTGCCAACGAAGAGCGGAGAAATCAATTTTCAATTACCAATTGAATTGTATAGACCTAATGTTCACGGAAAAGAACTAGTCTATAAACTCACCCCCCAGGAATTCGATTTTTCGATAAAAGGGTCTCGATTAAAATTCCTTCAATTTGATAAACGCCAAGTTATCTGGGAACATGAAAATCATAAGGGTATAGAACTGCAATTGGATAGTTACCGCTCCTTAGAAATGAACAAAACATATCGGATTGAAGATACTGATGAAAAAGGAGGTCCACTAATTGCAGAGTTATATACAGTGCGTAGATTGACAAACGATAAAATGTTATGCATGTTTAGACCGTATAACTTTCATCGTATCTCGGATGGATATCTTTTTATAAAAGATGGAGACGATGCTAAATTCATAACTAACATTAATATACTGCCTGAACCTGAGATTAGACAGGTGAGCATTCTTCGAGAAGGAGGTACATGGGTGAACTCGAGGCAAGTCTATCCTGGTGAAACTGTAGAAATAAGGCTAGAAGGTGAAGGCTTGAGTCGGGCTAATTTTCGATTTGAAGATTTGATTGATATTAGTAAAGACAGCATCATTCAAAATGATGTAATTTCACACTACCTACTGAAAATACCTATTGACATTAAGAAAAAATCAATTAATATTTTCAATGGAAATAGAAAGACAGGTGTAAGTTTAGATATACAAGAACATAAGGTTCCAAGGGAATTAGATTTTGTAATTATTGAATATGGTGGTACTCCAGTAATTGCAGATGAAGTGAATCAACCAATATTACACAGTGGAACAATAGGGGACTGTTTCACTAACATTTGATGCCGAACACATTGATGAGGCTTTTAAACTTTATGGCAAGCAATTCCTTGAGTTAGAAATAAGGGTGAAAGATGAAAATAATCAACTGATAGAAAAACAAATCATTGACGATATCGTTGTATGTCCGGGTTCAAGTTCACCACGCAGCTTTTCATATACCAGTCCAAACGGATGCATGAATGAAGGGATTTCAATTAATGATTACCTCTCTAATAAAACTCATAGTCTTGGTAATTGGTCAACAATTGAATTAATCTTAAAGCATCGAAAAAACATTTATAATGGAAGAGGTCATACGGAAAGAATCGAAATCATTAAAGAGAAGCAAGTTACTTTTGACGTCGACCTTAGTATTCCTGCAGGGTTAATCATTAAAAAAGTAGGTGTTCCCGGTTTTCCAGGATTAAGCGGTATTTCCCTATCAATGCTTGCCCAATTTTCATTTTATAAGAAAGATGAAATTCAAAAATTACGCCCTTTTAAAGTCGGGGCAGGTTTTTTAGCGAAAAATGCCTTTAACTTCAATCCTGATGCAGATAGAGATCTAGGCATAGTAATTTTAGGTTCGGTATATCCAACAAAAAAGAATAGAAAATTCTCTTTCCCCCTTTACGCTGGGATGGGTTACTTTTTGAACGAAGATAAATTCTTCTACCTAATTGGTCCTGGTATACGGATTAACTTCTAAGAAAAAAGTCCCAACATTTTGTTGAGACTTTTTAATCCACATTTCTTCTAAGATTTGGGTCTTGTTGTTACTTTTTCAATTCGTTTTTCAAATTTTTCACCCTGAAAAATACGTTGAACAAAAATACCCGGCGTATGAACTTCATTTGGGTCAAGTTCACCTGCTGGAACAAGTTCTTCTACTTCAGCGATAGTAATCTTTCCTGCCATTGCCATAACTGGATTAAAGTTTCTAGCTGTTGCCTTAAAAATCAAGTTTCCTTCAGTATCTCCTTTCCATGCTTTTACGAGAGCAAAATCTGCAGTTAACGCTGATTCTAAAATATGAGGTTTGCCATCAAACTCACGTACTTCTTTGCCTTCCGCTACTTCTGTTCCATACCCTGCAGGTGTAAAGAACGCTGGAATGCCCGCACCTCCTGCTCTGCATCTTTCAGCAAGAGATCCTTGAGGAATGAGGTCTACTTCAAGCTCCCCTGAAAGCATTTGACGTTCAAACTCATCATTCTCTCCTACATAAGAAGACATCATTTTTTTGATCTGTCTATTTTGCAAAAGTAACCCTAAACCGAAATCATCAACCCCAGCGTTGTTAGAGATACATGTAAGATCTTTAACCCCCATTTTGACTAACTGACCTATACCATTTTCTGGGATTCCACATAAACCGAAGCCTCCAAGCATAAGTGTCATTCCAGACTCAATGCCTTTACAGGCCTCTTCTACATTTGCTACTCTTTTATCCATAACTAATATCTTTACATTCCACCAAGTCCCATATCCGGGATATTTGACCCCTCGGTACTGTTTTGGCTTTTATTTTTACTGTTGTAAATAGAATTTTCCCATTCAAAAGGCGCCTCAAATTCCTCAGTCGAAATATGAATATTAGGGTCTTTATATACCTTTTGCATCATGTAACCATAGATTGGTAGCGCCATTCTTGCACCTTGCCCCCATTGCATAGAACGAAATCTCACCAACATATCTTCTCCACCTACCCAAACTCCAGTTACAAGATCGGGAGTCAATCCCATAAACCATCCATCAGAATTATTCTGTGTAGTTCCCGTTTTTCCAGCAGTAGGTTGAGTTACTCCTCCCCAATCACCACGCCAAGAACCTCTTAAACTTGCGCCTGTTCCTCCTTGAACTACTTTTCTCATCATAGATAAGGTGGCGTAAGCCAACTCTTCTGACATCGCTTCTTTCGCATCAGGAATATGTTCATAAACAATGTTTCCACTTCTATCTTCAATACGAATAATGGAAGTTGGTTCAGTGTAAATCCCTCTATTCACAAATGCCGTTTGAGCACCGACCATCTCCAGCAATGATAAGTCCATTACACCTAAGCACATTGCCGGAACAACATCTTCGTCACGAATTTCAATATTCAAGTCCCTCATCAGCTTGGCAACTGCTCTAGGTCCAGCAACACCACCCATTTTAGACATTACGGATACTGTTATATTATTCATAGAGTTTGCAAGACCATTTTCAAAAGAAACGGGTTCTCCTTCCATATCATCACCTGAATTGGAAGGACACCAAGACTGCATGTCTTGAGCCGTCGGCCCTTTTTGAACATCTACACAGTAAGGAATGTTAGGAACTTCATCATACGGTGTAATTACACCAAAACGCATCCCTGCAGAATAAATAAAAGGCTTAATTGTAGATCCTACTTGTCGTTTTCCCTGACCTACATGATCATAAGCAAAATGGTCAATATTAGGACCACCAACCCAGGCTTTTATAAACCCAGTCTGAGGCTCAATAGAAACCAAACCTGCTCTAATAAAATTCTTGTAATAGCGTATCGAATCGTTTGGAGACATAATTGTATCAATTTCTCCGTCCCATGAAAAAACCTTCATTGGAACAGCTCTTTCAAACTGACTTTTGATTTCTGCATCACTCTCTCCAGCATCTTTCGCATTGCGATAACGCTCAGATCTCAATCTTGCACTTCTCATTAACTGATCTGTCAACTCCTCCCTTTTGGTTTTACTGTGTTTCCAATTGTATGAAAATGGGAAGTATTTAGAACGTTTATTGTTTTTCGTGAAAGGTTCTTGAAGATTCTTCTTTAAGTGATGTTTCAAGGCGTATTCAGCATGCTTCTGAATATTAACATCCAGCGTCGTATAAATTTTCAATCCATCTTCATAAATATTGTACGGTGTTCCATCCTTCTTGGCATATTTATAATTTCCGTTTGGAAGTTTTTCTGAAAGCAAGTTGGTAACCTTACTTCTCAAATGTTCTCTAAAATATGGTGCAGCACCTTCTTTATGATCCACCGACTGATAATCTGTGATAATAGGTAAAGCTTTTAAACTATCGTAATCGGCTTGAGAGATTGTCGCCGTTAAAGAAGGGTTGTCCTTTTCAGAATTTTCTCTCCATTTAAACAGAACAGTATTTCTTCGCGATACGGCTTGCAATGAATCCTCTGCACGGGCCTTGCTGATTTCCTCCTCACTGACCTCATCCTGACTAATGTTTTTTCTACTCGAAATTCTTGAGCGATAATCTCTTATTTGAAAAGTAAGAGGGTTGTATTCTGTAGGATTCTTACACATACCTACAAGCATGGCTGCTTCCTCGGGATTTAATTCTATCGCTGATTTATTAAAGTAAACACGAGCTGCAGAAGAAATACCCACCGCATTGTATAAGAAATCAAATTGATTCAAATACATGGTAATAATCTCATTCTTTGTGTATCGCCTTTCGAGTCTTAACGCAATGATGTTTTCCTTAACTTTTTCGTAGAGTCGCTTCTCTATACGACTCATACCCTTAATTCGCTTTTCTTCTTCCGTTGGGCCAGAACCAGTTAACCTTGCTTGTTTTCTTTCCTCTCGTTCTTTTAGTGTAAAGATCAGCTTCGCTAGCTGCTGCGAAATTGTAGATGCCCCTCCGGCTTCACCCATGTTAACAAGAGCACGAGCAACAGCTTTTGCATCAATACCAGGATGCGTTTCATATCTTTCATCTTCAGTAGCAATTAAGGCAGATATTACGTTTGGTGATATTTCATTATAGTTAACACTTGTTCTATTTACCTTCCAATATTTACCGAGTTCTGTTGAACCATCAGATGCATAAACAGTTGTTGCTAACATCTCTTCTTGACTCTCGAGCATTGATTCAGACGGCAATGATTCACTATCGGTTTGAACATAACGTAGATAGAGTATTCCAAACAATGGAACCAGACCAATTAACCAAATTAAAATGATTAATGTATTAGAAACCGGTCTTTTAAACTTTAATTTTTCTTTCTTCTTTTGATCAGCCATTCCAATGAGAGCACTTTATACGAGTTAAAGTTAATGATTATTAATGATATTTGAGTCTTGGAAACTTCAGTAGAATCACAAATTTTCTAAAACAAAAATCCCAGGCTAAGCTATAACCTGGGATAATTACGAAAATATGAATTGATCTATTTCTTTTTATTCGACTTGATAAATTGCTCTATAGCCATTGACATTGACGGTGTTTGTGGCTGAGGGGCATGTATATCTAATCTTAAGTTATTGTCTACAATTGCTTTGGCAGTTGTTGGTCCAAAAGCAGCAATCAGAGTTTTATTCTGTTTGAAATCAGGAAAGTTTTTAAGTAAAGACTCAATCCCCGATGGTGAAAAGAAAACTAGAATATCATAAGAAACACTTTCTAGGTCTGAAAGGTCAGATGCGACTGTTCTGTATAGAACTACGCATTGATAATCGATATTATTCTCGTCAAGTGTACTGGGAATACTTTCCCTCAGGATATCAGAACAAGGTAAAAGAAATTTCTCCTTTTTGTGTTTCTTGATTGCATCCATGAGATCAACTATCGTTTGTCTACCATGAAAGATTTTTCGCTTTCTGTAAGTAACATATTTCTGCAAGTAATATGCAACCGCTTCCGATATGCAAAAATATTTCATAGCTGCTGGAACCTCGAAACGACATTCTTCCGCAATTCTAAAATAGTGATCTACGGCTGTTTTTGACGTTAAAATAACAGCAGTATGATCCTGAAGATCTACACGTTGGCTTCTGAATTCACTCTTATCTACTCCCTCCACATGTATAAATGGTCGAAAATCAATCTTTAAATTGTACTTTTCAGCCAAAGCCGTGTATGGATTTTTACTATTTTCGGGTTCTGGTTGTGAAACCAATATTGTTTGAATACTCAAAACGATGCAGTATTTAGTTTAAACTAGCTCTATCCCTTGAAATTAGCGACTAATAGCACGTAAATCGCGATTAAAGGCCATATTTCAAGGCTGCAAAGGTATAAAATTATATAATACCACAATACTTTATTGCGTAAAGCAAATAGAATTCCTCGAGTAACTCTAAAAATCCAAAAAACACCAAAAATAATTGCTGCGGCATATATGAAATAGAGTGAGTAATCAGCATTGAGAAACCATATTATTAGCAGCGGTATAAGCAAAAGTCCTATAAAGTGATAAGTAAAATTGAGCAGTAGAAAGTGTTCGTTCAACTTCTTTAGTTCACCACTTAACATTCCTGCAAGAAAAAGTGAAATAGCCTGAAAAGAAAAATAGAAAACAGGAATAACTAATAACCATAGGTCAATTTGTTCTAAATATAGCTGAACCATATAGATACACATTGCACTGACAACAAAATAATTCAATAACAACATCCAGTTCGCCTTTCCAAAAAAACTTAAGTTTTCTCTGGAATAAGGAATGGTTGAAGGGGGTTTTACCAATGTAGCAGAAATATATTGATATACTGCTGGCCTCCATAACTTCACGACGGCTAATATTACCACAGAAACTAAAAGCGCATATAGAATCCATGATGGAAATAATGATTCTCTTGCTACCAATTGAAATTCTCTCATACCCTCTGTGAAATCTACTTCTGAATTGTTACGAAAGTACGAAATTTAAGAATGTTGCCGTTTAGGTTATCAGATTTGTTAAAAAAATAAGATAATTACGTACTTTTGGCTTTGAAATTAAACATTAAAACATGAGCTCAGATTTGTATACACATCCAGATTATTACAACATGGATGAATTGCTAACAGACGAACATAAATTAATTCGTGATACTGCACGTGATTGGGTGAAGAAAGAAGTTTCCCCAATTATTGATGAACATTACGAGAATGCTACTTTCCCAATGCATATATTGAGTGGATTAGGAGAGATTGGTGCATTTGGTCCTTACATCCCAGAGGAATATGGTGGTGCTGGACTGGATCAAATCTCTTACGGTTTGATTATGCAAGAACTAGAGCGATGTGATAGTGGATTGCGGTCAACTGCCTCAGTTCAAAGTTCTTTGGTAATGTATCCTATATTTAAGTATGGTTCAGAAGAGCAAAAGAAAAAATATTTGCCAAAATTGGCTACAGGTGAAATGATCGGTTGTTTTGGATTGACAGAGCCTGATCATGGATCTAACCCTGGTGGAATGATCACAAACTTCAAAGACAAAGGAGATCACTATTTACTTAATGGTGCTAAAATGTGGATCTCTAATGCTCCTTTTGCTGATATTGCTGTAGTTTGGGCTAAAGACGAAAACGGTCGAATTCATGGATTGGTTGTTGAGCGTGGAATGGAAGGGTTTTCAACACCTGAAATGCACGGAAAACTTTCTCTTAGAGCTTCAGCAACTGGGGAAT
>CBFHXS010000002.1:35943-87885 GCA_965659845.1 Brumimicrobium sp. | reverse complement strand
CAGCAGATTTAGTGATGGACCCAATGAATCCAGATGTACTATACGCAGCCGATCATCAACGAAGAAGACACGTATTCACCTACATTGGAGGAGGTGAAGAAAGTTCTTTGTACAAGACAGAAGACGGAGGTAAGACCTGGAAGGAAATCGTGAACGGACTTCCAAAAGGAAAGATGGGAAGAATAGGTTTGGCAGTATCTCCAGTAGATAATAATTATGTCTATGCCATTCTTGAAGCTGAAGATGGTAAGCACGGCTTTTATCGTTCAACCAACAAAGGATTGAACTGGTCAAAGAGAAGTAGTTACAAGACATCAGGGAACTATTATCAAGAGATCATTTGTGATCCAAAAGATGTAGACAAGGTATTTAGTATGAGTACTTGGCTGCATCACACCGAAGATGGAGGTAAGACATTTAAAAGAACTGGAGAAAAAGGAAAGCATGTAGATAATCACTGTATTTGGATCAATCCTGATGATACTGATCACTGGATTGTAGGATGTGATGGTGGATTGTACGAGACTTGGGATCATGCAAGCACATGGCAGTACAAAGCGAACTTACCAATTACCCAATTCTATAAAGTAGCGGTAGATGATGATATTCCATTTTACAATGTATACGGAGGAACACAAGATAATAACTCAATGGGAGGTCCTTCGCGCACGGTGAACAATGCTGGAATTCAAAATTCAGATTGGTACATTACAAACGGAGGAGATGGATTCGAATCACAGGTCGATCCTCAAAATCCAGATATAGTTTATGCGCAAGCGCAATATGGATGGTTGGTACGATACGACCGCAAAAGTGGTGAGAAGATCGGAATTCAACCGATGCCTGGAAAAGGAGAGAAGGCGTATCGTTGGAATTGGGATGCTCCATTAGTCGTTTCGAATCATAAAAATACGCGTCTTTATTTTGCAGCGAATAAAGTATTTAAAAGTGATGATCGCGGAGATACGTGGCAGACGATTTCTGGAGATTTAACACGTCAATTGGATCGCAATAAAATGAAGGTAATGGGAGAAGTTCAATCTCCTGATGTTGTGATGAAAAACAAGTCGACAACGATCTTCGGAAATATTGTGGCGTTGGATGAATCTTCAATAAACGAGAACTTGCTGTATGCGGGTACGGATGATGGATTAGTTCAAGTCACGGAAGATGGTGGAGCGAATTGGAAAAAGAAAGAGAGCTTTCCGGGAGTACCATCAATGACGTATGTAAATATGTTACTGGCATCTCAGCACGATGAAAATACGGTGTTTGCCGTTTTTAATAACCATAAACGAGGTGACTTTAAACCATATATTCTAAAAAGTACAGACAAAGGTTCATCTTGGAAATCGATCACTGGAAACCTACCAGAGAAAGGATCGGTTTATGCAATTGCCGAAGATCATGAAAACAAAGATTTGCTGTTTGCAGGAACGGAATTTGGAGTGTTCTTTACAACAGATGGAGGAAAGAATTGGGTTCAGTTAAAATCAGGAATTCCAACAATTGCAGTGCGTGATATAGCTATTCAAAAGCGTGAGAACGATCTTGTGTTGGCTTCATTCGGACGAGGATTTTACATTCTTGATGATTACTCACCTTTGAGAAAGATCTCTACAGAAACCTTAGATAAAAAAGCTGAAATCTTCCCAATTCGTGATGGATTGCAATACATTGAGTCTAATCCACTTGGTGGAAGAGGGACAGCTTCACAAGGAGCCTCTCATTATGCAGCGAAGAATCCAGAGTTCGGAGTAACTTTCACTTATTTCGTAAAGGACAAACCGAAGTCGCCAAAAGACAAAAGACGCAAGGCCGAAAAGAAAGCCAAGGAAGATGAAAAGGAGATTGACTATCCAACATATGAAGATTTTGTTGCGGAGGACACTTATGAAAAACCGTTCCTTTTATTTGTCATCAAAGACTTAGACGGTAAAGAAGTGCAACGTTTGAAAAGTGGATTTAAAACAGGTGTGAGTAGAATCACTTGGAACATGCGTTACCCTGCTTCTACGGCGATCAAATTGAAAGAAGGGAAAGTAGGTCGTTATAGCAATCGTAGCGAAGGACCTTTGGTACTCCCAGGGAAATACACTGTCGAGTTATACCAATCTGATAACGGAGAATTCACTCAACTTGCGGAAGCAGTTCCGTTTGAGATCAAAGCATTGGAAAACTCTTCTTTAGCAAGACAGACGAGAGAAAACTTGGCATTCAAAAGAGAATTGGCTGAATTAAGAAGACAGTTTAGTGGAACATCAGGAGAGTTTAGCTCACTGAAGAAAAGATTGAAATATGTGAAAGCGGCAATTCAGACATATCCTGGTACAGAGCTTGAGTGGATGAATGAAGTGAAGCAACTGGAAAAATCAATTCACGATATCGAGATTGCAATGTGGGGAGACTCTCATAAGTCAAGAAGAGATGTGGAGACTTTACCGGGAACAGGAAGTCGAATTTCAACAGTAGTCTATCAGACGTGGTATTCTACATCAAATCCAACAACGACTCAGAAAGAGCAGTACGGCATGGCGAAAGAAGAGTATCAAGTGATCAAAAAAGATGTTGAATCTGTTGAACTTGGTGTTGAGAAACTCGAGGCTTTACTGAATGATAAAGCAATTCCTTATACACCGAATAGAAAGGATTTTAAGGAGGAGTAAACAGATTCTGATATTGTAGAGGTGTAACTTTAAGAGGTATATACTTGTTTATACTTACAATTGTGGTTATCCAATTTTTAACAACCCATACCTATGAAGTATTTGGCACTTGCGGTTCTGTTACTATTTACATTTGCTGGAATGGCTCAGCAATCCTCCACTTACGGGTTTTATCGAGATGTAGCATCCTACTATAACCCGGCAACTGCTGGTTTAGATCATTCATTTAAGGCAAACTTACTTTACAGAAACCAATGGACAGGTTATCCGGGTGCGCCGATAAATTACATGGGTCTGGTAGAAGCAAAGCTGCAGAAACACAATTCTGGAGTAGGTTTAAATATAGAGCATCAGAGTATAGGGGTTGCAAGTCAAACGGGTGTAACAGGGAATTACAATTATCAATGGTCTTTAAAAGATGACTCAAACACATTAACCATAGGTGTTGCTCCAAAGCTCTATTCACTTCATTTTTCTTCGCTCTATGAAGAAGATAGCAGTGGTGTTCTTATAGAATCTAGACCAGAGGCACGTTCGAATGCTTTTACTATGAATCTGGGAACAGCCTTTCGAACAAACAAATTATTTGTGGCTATTGCAGCGATGAATCTAATTCCTACGGAGCAACAAATGAGTGAGTTAAATTTTGGTCATAGTATTAATTTTTCTGTAATGGCGAGTTATGATTTGCAATTAACAAAGAATATGAAATTGATTCCTAATGCTCATATTCAGTCAGACCTTGTTAGTATGAATTTTTATGTAAATGCAAGAATAGAACATGAAAAGCTATGGTATCAAGTAGGGTATCGAAATTTCCAAGTTCTGAATGCATCAATGGGCTATTGCTTTATGAATCGAGTCAATGTTGGGTATATGCTTCACTATAGCGCAAATGCACTTATTTTCCCATACTTATGGTCACACGAAGCGTTTATTGCGTATGAGTTAAGGTAGTAGCCTTTTTCTGTCAAGAAATTAATCTTCCTTATTACTGTTTTTCCGTTTCAATAGGTGTTTGAGCGAACCAGTAGACCATAATGCCCATAAGATAAGAACAGGTTGAAAGAATAACCTGATGAGGCGTTTGTTGTCAGTATCTAATCCAAATGCATTGATCTCATTAGTGTATTGGGAAATGTTTCCTGGAAAGATCAACACATAGAATATGCCCAGCACGATACCTATTTGTACTCTATATTTCCATAGCACGAGCAGAGATAATCCCAGCAATATTTCAACCACTCCAGAAGAGATTACAATAAAATCCATGAACCCAGGATCAGTTGGTAACCATCGCGGAACTTGAGCTTGAAATTGATCGCGTTGAAACGTAAGATGACCAATTCCTGCTAAGGTCATTGCGGCACCTAATAACACTTGAAATATTTTTTGAATAATTGTTGTTTTCATATTAAAATTACTAAAAATAAAATCGTGTTCGATACATAGTATAGGTAATAAATTAAAACGTCAAAAAATAAAGAGCTCGGATCTTGTTTTGCTTTCTTATCTGCAGCAATTTTTAGCACGAAATAAAGTGCCATAATGACTCTAAAGCTCCGAAACGATTCTGATTTGGAAACTGAAAGAAATGATTTCCAAAAAAACGCGGGATTAAATGGTCCCGCGTTTCTTATTTATTGCTTGATGACCTTTCTTCGAATAACTCCTTCATTTAAAGTGATTTCCATTGTATATGTTCCTTTTGAGTATTTACTCAAGTCAATCGAGACTTCTTTTGCTTGAGGATCCTTATCAATGATAATTCTCCCAGTTGCATCAAACACCTTTATTGATTGAATGATAGAAGTATTGCTAATTTTCACCAAACCATTTGTTGGATTTGGAAAGATATTAATGCTTTCTTGACTTAGACTCTCTAATCCTATGTTTGCGATCGTTTCGCATGCGGAAGTATCTGTACAACCGTTTTGTGTAACGATTACCGCATAACTTCCATTTCCAATAGCCGTATATGTTGCATTCGTTTCTCCAGCAATAGGAGTATAGTTTTCGTCGCAACTTACCCATTGGAATGATCCAGAAGAAGCGGTTGCAGTAAGCGTTGGAGCATTGTTTGTTATATTTATATCAGGATTGTTGACTATAAGATCTAATGTAACTATGGAGTCGCAACCTACTGAATTCGTCAATGTGTAAGTAGCGGTGTTATTCGATGAGGTATAATTATTTCCATCTATCCATGTAAAATCGTTACACGCATAAATATCGTCAATCCCAGTAGAAGATTGATTTAATTCAAGGTCTAAAGTCACTAACGAATCACATCCTGCTTGATTTGTTAAGGTAAACGTTGCAGTATTGTTATTTGCAGTATAAGTATTTCCATCTATCCATTGATAAGAATCACATGCTACCTGGGCGTCTGTCCCTGAATTCGAAATACCATCTAATGTTAAATTTAGCGTAACTACAGAGTCGCATCCTACCGCATTCGTTAAAGTAAAAGTAGCAATATTGTTATCTGCAGTATATGTATTTCCGTCAATCCACGTATACGAATCACAGGCACTAACTACATCTGTTGCTGTTGTTCCTGCATTGATTGTAAGGTCTAACGTTACAAGAGAGTCACAACCAGAAGCATTTGTCAATGTGAATGTTGAAGAGTTATTATTAGAAGTGTAAGTATTTCCATCAATCCAGTCATAAGTATCGCATGCAGATTGGACATCCGTAGCTGTATTTGCTGTTCCCACTATGATCGAGATCGTATCTGGATCTGCTGGACAACAATCACCTGCTGTTAAAACAAACTTATTTTCACCGGGTTGAAGATTTTGTACATCTGTTGAAATATTAGTAGGGTTATTGATGGTTGCAGCACCAAGAGAAGTCCAGATCACATTTGTACCCGAAGTTGTACCCACTAGAGTACCGGTTACCACATCACAGAGTTGTTGATCGGCACCTGCTTCAATCGTTTGTTCAGGACTAACATAGACAAAGCCTTCATACGTGTTAGCTCCCTGACTAATTGAATATCTTCCAGCAGTAGTATACATTGTTGTATCTGGATTATTTAAACCACTTGCAGGATTAGCTACATTAGAATAAACATCAAAATCCCAATTGGCTACTCCAACTCCAGCACCAGGAACACCTGATGGCAAAGAGGGAGTTTCAAATTGAATTGTCTGATTCATGCAAGTAACACTATCTTTAATAATTTCCGGTTGAGCAACAAGGTTGAACGTGTTGTCATTGGTCGTTAAAGGATCTCCAGAGTTCAGGTAAACATCAAGGGCTTCTCCAGAAGCACCATTTCCACCATTTCCACCATCTCCGCCTCGACCGCCGTTGCCACCGTCACCGCCACATCCAACTTCACCTCCTGTATATGTAGATCCGTTTCCTCCGAAACCACCATTGCCACCAATTCCACCATTGCCACCTTGACCTCCAGCACCTTGATTTCCGGCAGTTAATAAAGATTGAAGTACAACACCATTTGTTCCATTATTCACAAGATAAAGTCCGTAGCTTGCGCCACCACCAGTACCACCAGTAGCACCAGTACCAGCTTGGCCACCGCCGCCGCCACCGCCGCCGCCGGAACCTTTCCCGTCAACACAGAAGAAACCTCCTTCGCCGGCGCCACCACCTCCACCGCCGCCGCCGGCACCTCCTGTACCGTTTGTGCCAGTTCCTGCAATTGCACCTGGCACCCAAAATCCTCCTATATGCGCGCCAGAAGGTCCATTTGCTCCGATAATTCCGTTGTTCCCATTTGCTCCATTCGCCCCATCATTTCCAGATTCACTAGACCCACAATTGATTCCGCTATTACAGCCACTTTCTTGTCCAGCAGATCCGCCTGCTCCTAATGGACCGCCGCCGTTTCCTCCAGTTCCTCCATCTCGATCTTCACCTCCTCCGGAGGCACCACCACCTCCTCCGCCACCGAAAATTCCGCTAGGAGAACCACCAGATAATCCGTTGTTGGCAGATGTAGTTCCTCCGGCACCACCAGCGCCTGCATTCGAAGCACCGCCGCCGTTTCCGCCGTTTCCACCTCCTCCACCGAAGCTTTCGTCATCATTGTTTCCAAGTTGCCCGCTGATACCAAACGACCCATTACTTCCATTAATTCCGTTACTTCCGTTTGATCCAGAACCGGCATCACCTGCCAGTAATTGACAACGCGCAATTGTATAATCAGAACAGTTGTTCAAGTGAACCGCGTATGTTGATCCACCATTTAGTATTGCGTTTTCTGTTGTAATCGTTAAATCTTGTAATCTAAAGTTTGAAATACTATTACCGTAGAAAGCCACAAGTCTAGTACCGTTAGTCGGGCCTTCGGGATTTAATGTTGTACGATTAATTGTTGTGGCTCCAGCTAAGCTAGTCTTACTCCATCCATTCGAAGGATTAAATCCACCTTCCAAGGTTACATCAGAAACGAGATTAAGTGGGTTATCTATGGAATAAGTTCCAATTGCTAACCTAATAATATCGTTAGGGTTAGCTAAAGAAAGCGCGTTTTCTAGTGAAGAAGGGTCAATAGAGGACCCTGAGCCGTTTCCAGCTGGTGTAACGTAAATTACGCCACAATTTTGGCTGAATGAGTTAAACGCAAGAAAAATAAATAGCGATATCGCAGATAGTAGTTTCATAAGAAGTAAGTTACACGAATAATAGTTGTACGTGAAATTACTAATAGCTAAGCAGAATTCCTACATTCATTTTAAAATATATTCTTCACTTTTGAATAATTTTATTTTTTTAATGGCAATAATTTCCAGTACGAAATACAGCGCCAGAGCCATTCTAAAGGCCCAAAACGGAAATATGTCAAATAGATTTTACTGATGACGACTTGAAAACTGAAGATTGATAAAACAACCAGAATACATTCAAAAGCACTAAAGGATTGATAATATCCAAACGTACGCATGATCACATAACCTATTGTACTTTGTATAATATAATTGGAAAAAGCGGTTCTCCCTACATATTGAAGAGGAGACAAAACCTGCTTAAATGTCGAGCTTCGAAGCAAGTATGCAATAATCCAAAGGTATGTCAGCGATAATGTGATGTCGGATAGATAGAAGATAGACATTAAAACAAATGATAGGAACGAGCCATGATCAATTTCAAAGTTCGGAAGTACGCAATACAAAAGCACAAAGCGATAAGTTGTAAAAATAATCAAGGAGGTGAATAACGTCAGCCTGGATTTATTTAACCACTCTGGGATGTTAAAGAGAATGTTCCGTTTTACAAGGTAACCACCGAAAAGCATCATCGAAAACGCTACTGGACCAATGCCGCTATATAGAAAATCCATTGCGAAACTATATTCTTTTAACCGGAGCTCGACTCCACTCCAATAACTACCGTTTTGCTTAAGTTCAATGATTGATTCACGCGATAATTCGGCCAACGGTTTATGGAAATCGAAACTCATACTATTGACGACAAATTCAAAGATTTCTCCATAAAAAGGAAAGATAAATACTGTTATCGCGAGCCATAATAATATTCTTGCAGAAAAACGAAATACCGGTAGGAGTAAAAAACCAAGTGCCCCGTATAGATGAAGGATATCTCCCGACCAAATAAAGAGAATATGCATTGCTCCAAAAAGAAATAGACTTCCGAAACGACGGATAAAAAAGAGATTACTGAAAGTGTTTTTCTCCTTTGCCTTTTGAATCTGAAGCGCAACTCCCATTCCAAAAAGAAATGAAAAGATTACAAAGAATTTACTGTAAAAGAAGGTCTCCAGAAAGAAAAATGATGCTTTCTGTAACCATCCTGATTGTTCAGCCTCCCACTCTCCTCGGAAGGTAAAGCTAGCGTTCATCACGAGAATGTTCACCATGAAAATACCTAGAACTGCGAATCCTCGGAAAACGTCAAGATCTATAACCCTCTTTCTACGGTCAATTGGAGAAACGCTCATATTACTCATTTATGGACTATTATATTTTTCAATAAAAGTAGTAATGTTCTGAGAGACGAAATATAAATTATTAGATCGAATAATTTTAAAACGATACAATGATAAAATGTTGGGAAATGACAATTCGAGTTCTTTGGAAGGGTTAGCGATGAACAAAAAAAGTTGAAAGAGCGTTTTTAGAATATGAAAAAAGATGCTCTCGCCATTTCTGTAACAAGCGCAATTCTGCTAATATACTGTGTTCTAGCGACATTGCCGGGTGCGTCCTATTTAGCGCTTTTTCTATTATTTATTGTTCTTCATGTTTTACTGATCTGGATGATATATCGCATCTTAAAAGAGCCTACCAAGGTTGAGGAAACCTTCGAAGAGAAGTTTTATCAAGACAAAGATTTCCCGAGATAATACTTATTCGGCTTTATCTAGAATCAAACCTATATCCATTGCGAAGTTGACTGGGTCCTGTGGCATAAGGTGTTCGATAACATATGTATAGGTACCTTTCTCTTCATAGCTGATTCCTTCATCAACCAAATGCTCACTGTCCCAAATATCTAATCCAGGATCACCAATGTAATCACCATAATCGCTTCTTACTTGTAGCTGGTATTCTTTAACCATCTCTTTACCATTTGGACTGATTCGAGTAACACTAACATTCAAAGCTTTATAGGGAAAACCAGTCGCATATCGGAAAGATAAACTTAGATCATACTTTGTATCGGTATCCTCTATTGGAACTTTAAATTCTCGCTTATCTTTTTGAAGCCACTCTAACTCAGGAGATAATTCTTTGTGATCTGAATATACTCTTCCTTCAGGTTGACAGGAAAATAGTGCAAATGATAATGTTAGTATGACTAAGAAGTGTTTGATCATAATAGAGATTTTCTTTAATATAAGCAAAATGATCGAATCAATCCACTAAAAAAGTAAGAAGTCTCTAATCCAATTTTCTCCCAGCGTAATAAGTTGTGGAGTTGGTGCCAGAACTCCCATAATGTAATGTGATATAGATACTATCTTGTTCAAATCGATAGTTGATGTAGCTAAACCCATAACTTTCTGAAATGGATTTTCCATATTCGACATTTTCAACATGCAGCATTGAACCTAGTACATCTAATGAGTCTTCTACCAACAGTATATCGATTATTTTTTGCTCAGTTGAACTGGAGCTTTCACCATTATTGCTGTAAGAATTACTATAGACTTGACAATCATACTTGCCAGCAAAAGGGTGCTCAACTTTATCCTTTACACAATTGGTCAAGAGATAGATCAAAATTGGCAGTATTAATAGTTGTTTCTTCATTAGTATTGCAATCTACTATTAATACGAAAAAATAAATGTAAGAGTTGATTTGTTTTTAAACTATTCTCTTTCTTCATCCTTCGTGTTTAGGTTCTTTCAACTTATATTAATGACGAATATTTGCTGAATCTAGATTAATAATGTTATCGATATTTTTGTTCGAATCTCGGTCTACTTAAGTGGTCTTTTGAATCCAGTATAAATTCTGATTTTTCCTCTCAAGTTAACCAATCTACCCATCCCCATTTACCATTTTTCATTACGGCTAAATACGTCGAATTATTCACCGTGTAACGCCTTTAGTCCTCATATTTGCAAAGAACAGATTGTCTAGCATTCTCATAGGACCAAGCTGATAGAAAAAAACCAACCTTACCATCATTATAAACTGCGGTAAATGCACCATTGAAAGGAAAGTGCCTGACTGAGTCATACTCCATAGGTATTAGTTCTTTTGTGTTGAGTCCTTCATACATCCATTGGTGCATGCCCCATTTTTTTGTTTTCTTGTTTCGGATTTTAAAAACACCATCACCGTTTCCTTCATCCATTTCTATCTTATCTGCTTTTAACTTTTTAATAAGCTCTTTTTCAGGTAGTTGCCCAAGAACTAATTGTGTAATAAATATTGCTAATATCGCTATTCTTAATTTTTTCATATTCTATTTAATCTTTGCTGTTAGAGGTTTCAAAAGGAATAAACCGTTTCAAAATTAATCCTAAATCTTATTCAGTTTAATCTTTTATATAGGTTATATCATTAACAGCAATGTTCAATGACAGTAGGTGTTTTAAAATAAATTCATAGTTTTGAGTAAAGTTATTTAAAATACTGGACTGATTGTAAGGCAAATAAGGTCTTTTAAAAAAAGACTTGTTTTTAACACCTACGGTTATGTTGAACAATGATTATTTTTAACGGAAAATTATGATCACTCTTGCTTATCGGTTTCTATTCTTACTGATCACGGTTACATTCATAACTCCAACTTTTTCAGTTTGGAGTCAAACCCTACCTGCTTCAAGAAGTGTAGACTGGAAAAAAGCTGGTTTACGAGATACTACTACAGTTGGATTTACTGTAATCGATATGGCTAACGAAGGTGTTTTCATAGATGGCGCTACACCTAACGATGCTATTCTTTCCAATATAATAAGCAATAGTTCTGGAACTGGAACGATCTTAAAGTTCCCTTCAGGTTCTTTCTTATTTACCGAAACAATTAACCTACCTTCGAATACCATAATTAAAGGAGAAGGAGCATTAGAAACTAATTTTATTATGGATTTAGGTGGATCGGGGCATTCTATCCGAATTAGTGGCGCTCTTGGAACAGATACAACTTTTGTAACCCAGACAGCTGAAAAAGAGAATGCCTTCCTTATTGTTCATAATTCATCAAAATTCGACGTGGCTGATTGGATTAAAATAATTCAATTTGACGAAGATTTAGTTACTTCATCTTGGGCAAACAATACAGTTGGGCAAATTTGTAACATCACAAACATAATTGGAGACACCTTATTTATTGATTCCCCACTTCGTTTAGAGTATCCTGAAAGTAGAAATCCATTTATAAGAAAAATACAACCTGTAAAAAATTCAGGTGTTGAATGCATCACTATTGAGCGCATAGATAATACAGCGCCAGAGCAGTCATGTAATGTAAGTTTTAATTACGCAGTGAATAGCTGGGTGAATGGTATAGCATCTAATTTCTGTACGTTTAGCCATGTTGAAGCTAGAAATTCCTCGAATATTGCTGTAATGCATTCTTTTATGCAGAAAGGTTTCGATTATGGTGGTGGAGGAAGAGCCTACGGTGTGATGTTACAAGCAACGTCTAATGAATGCTTGATCGCAGATAATATTTTTGCGACACTTCGACACTCAATGATTGTTCAATCTGGTGCTAACGGTAACGTTTTTGCATACAATTATTCTACGGATCCGTATTGGGATTCTCAACCTAACGATGCAGCTGGTGACCTTGTACTTCATGGTAATTACCCTTACGCCAACTTATTTGAACAAAATATTGGTAGAAATATAGTTATAGATAACTCGCATGGGCCAAACGGTCCACACAATACTTTTTTAAGAAACAGAGGTGATGGATATGGTATTTTCTTCAGTGCTACGAACTCTCCTAATCAAAACTTCATTGGAAATGAAATTACAAATACCAGTTTTCCATACAGTTTGGTAAATTATACCCTTCTGGGATCAGGGCACTTTGTCTACGGTAATAATAATAAGGGTTCAATTGATCCAGCTGGAACAGCTGCACTTCCTGATCAAAGTTATGCATTTGAAACCCCTCCTTATTTCGTTACAAATAATCAATGGGCAGGAATTGGCACTCCTAATGCACCTAGCTCATCCCAAATAGCTGCTTCTGAACGACATGCGGATAGCCTTTTTTTTAGTGCTGCATGTGGCAACCCAACGACCGTTTCTGCTGGGTCGTATACAGCTAGTACTTCCGTTAAGATATACCCTAACCCTACCAATGCGTTACTTTATGTTGAAAATATTAGTACTGCTAAATCCATATCAATCAGCAATACGGTTGGACAAGTTGTAGAAAGTAGCAAAGTATCATCAAAACAATTGGTGGTAAATACAGCGGAATGGGAGCCTGGAGTTTACTTTTTAGTGCTACAATTAACTGATAATTCGATTACAACACATAAGTTCTTAAAACAGTAATTTCAAAAAAACTATCATAGATCTTAAAATAGCCGTTTTATGAATTTATACCTGTTATTCAAGTAAAGTTTATATCAATTTTGGAGGGTAAACGGCCGCATAACTCTTTTTTAGTAAGACGACACAAGTCTCTATTTTTGAGAAGCCCCAATGCAATAATACCAGTCGGATCGCTGTTTTTTTTTGTTGTGATACATGCAAATTCCAGTTGAAAAATGCCGCTTTGCTTTTATTCAAATGCCAGTAGAGTTAGCGCTATCCTACTAAAGCTTTTTCTAGTGCGTATTTACCTTGACTGCAAGCACTTAGATATTCAATTATTAGAAGTACAGCTCATTTTTTCATTTCAGTATTTTTTTTATTTATCAATGAATTATACACCCGTTAAAACTAACTTAAACACTTAAGTTCTCAAGTGTTGAGTAGAAATAATTAGCTATGTTTCAAAATGGAATATAGTTTCAAAATAGGGCCATATGTATTCCAAGGGCTATCATTTTTTAGCTTTCAAAGTAATCTCAAATAAATTGAAACACAACCTTCCTTTTCGTTTCCACAATAATTGCGATATTTATATCCAATTTTAGAAATTCAGACCGATATGGGAAGAGAGATGGAAGAAAAGAACGAGAAGTTGTTATCAAAGCGCGATGAAGCCAAGCTTGGAGGAGGAGAGAAGCGTATCGAAGCACAGCATAAAAAAGGAAAACTTACCGCAAGAGAGCGTATAGAATTACTTATTGATGAAGGTTCTTTTCAGGAATTGGGTATGTTCGTTGAGCACCGTTCTCAAGATTTTGGTCTGGATAAACAAAAAATCTCAGGTGACGGAGTGATCACTGGTTATGGAACAATTCATGGTCGTCCAGTGTATGTTTTCTCGCAAGACTTCACTGTATTGGGGGGATCACTTTCCGAAACGCATGCAGAGAAGATCTGTAAGATCATGGACCTAGCACTGAAAAGTCAAACACCATTAATCGGATTGAATGATTCAGGTGGTGCTCGAATTCAAGAAGGTGTTGTCTCTCTTGCTGGATATGCTGATATTTTCTACAGAAATACTAGAGCTTCAGGGGTGATTCCACAATTGAGTGTGGTTATGGGACCTTGTGCAGGAGGAGCAGTATATTCTCCTGCGTTAACAGATTTCATCTTTATGGTGGAGGATACGTCATACATGTTTGTAACCGGACCTAATGTTGTTAAAACAGTAACACACGAAGAGGTAACATCTGAAGATTTAGGTGGAGCAAAAGCACATGCTGAGAAATCAGGCGTGAATCACTTTACAAGTGCAAATGATGTAACAGTTTTGAAAGAAGTACGTGATCTGATGTCATACCTACCTCAAAACCACAATTCTTTAGCGCCACATACAAAAGACTTTAGATTTGATAAAAAGAAATTAGATACGATCGCTGGAATTCTTCCTGATAATTCAAATATGCCTTATGATATCCGTGAGGTAATTGACTGTGTGATCGATGATGAATCGTTCCGTGAAGTACATAAAGATTTTGCAACCAACATTGTTGTTGGTTTTGCGCGCGTAGAAGGAAGAACTGTAGGTGTTGTAGCGAACCAACCGGTATCTCTTGCCGGAGTTCTTGACATAGACTCCTCAAGAAAAGGTGCTCGATTTGTACGTTTCTGTGATGCGTTTAATATTCCACTATTAACATTCGAAGATGTACCGGGATTCTTGCCAGGAACAGACCAGGAATGGAATGGGATCATTGCGCATGGAGCAAAATTATTGTATGCATTCAGTGAAGCTACGGTTCCTCGAATTACTATAATCACACGTAAGGCATACGGTGGAGCTTTTGATGTAATGAATTCTAAAAATATTGGTGCTGACTTGAACTTTGCATGGCCATCTGCTGAAATTGCGGTAATGGGTGCGAAAGGAGCTGCTGAGATCATTTTCAGAAGAGAGATCGCTGCAGCAGAAGACCCAGAGGTAAAACTCATAGAGAAGGAGGCTGAGTATGCAGAGAAATTTGCAAACCCTTATCGTGCAGCAGAAAGAGGGATCATTGATGATGTGATCAAGCCTTCTGAGACCAGAGCTAAAGTTGTAGCAGCCTTCAAAATGCTTGAAAATAAGAAAGAAGAATTACCTGCTAAGAAGCATGGAAATATTCCGATGTAGGCTTAGTATGAATCAAATATTTCATTAAAAGATAGACTATGAGCAACTTCAAACTAGTTATTCCGATTGATTTTAGCAACGCTTCTAGGGAGGCTATTCAATATGCAGCTAATTTATCAAGAAACGAGAAGGATCAGGTTATTTTAGTTCATGTCTTACATAATGGTTCAGAAAAAGAAGCGAAAAACAAGCTGAATGATCTTGCAAAGGAAGAGCTGGTTAGCTATACAGGAACCACATCAACTGCCGTGATTACGGGAGAGATAGAAGATGATATAGGAGCTTTTGCTGAAGCTGAAAAAGCCAACTTTATTGTAATGGGTGTTCACGAAAACACCTTTTTCGATAAATTACTTGGTAGCAGAGCTATGAATATTATAGAGTATACCAAAGTCCCATTTATCACTGTGCAAGAAGGCTCTAAATACAAGAAGATTGAAAAGATTGCAATGACTATTGATTTGGACAATGACAGTATTCAGATCGTCAAAGCAGCTGCCTCATTAGCGAAAAACCTTGGGGCCAAGCTTTTGTTAGTGGCTGGAGATCATTCAGATGAAAATTTCAAACGTCAGGTTCAGAGTAATTTAAGGGTGGCGTCTAAATATTTAGGCGATAGAGACATTGAATCATCAATCGAGTTAATAGATCGCAATCACTTTATCGAAAACATTTTAGATTTGTGTGAAGAGAGAGGGGTAGATATGATTTCAGCGACCTTCTATTTGAAATCGATAAACTTATTCTCTCCAAAATTTGTACAACACTTAATTTCGAATGATTTGAAGTTGCCAGTTTTGACGGTAGATGCGCAGATTTTTACCAAAGGAGCTCAATTCCCTTTTATTACGACTTAAAGGGCAACTACCTTTGAATTTTCTTGCGGATTAATCGAGGTTTCCAAAACCAAGAAATAATCGTATATTCATGTTTCTCAAAAATTGACAAACGAAGGAAATAGAATATATGTCAGAATTAGAATCAAAACTTCCGCATGTAGGCACTACGGTTTTTACTGTGATGTCTAAAATGGCGCAAGAACACCAAGCAATAAATTTATCACAAGGCTTTCCAAACTTCAATGTTGCAGAAAAGCTGCTTGATAATTATCATTCCGTAATTGATGGTAATTTCCATCAGTACAAACCAATGCCTGGTGATAGTCGTTTACTCTACGAAGTTGCGCAGAAAATAGATACACACTATAACCGAAAGATAAATCCTGAAACGGATCTTTTGATTACTGCTGGGGCAACTCAAGCGATCTTTACAGCAGTACAAGCAATCATTCACAAAGGGGACGAGGCAATAGTCTTAGACCCTTCTTATGATTGTTATGCTCCGAGTGTTGAGCTAGCTGGTGGGACTCCAATCCACGTTAATTTGAATGCAGATTTTACAGTAGATTGGGATAAGGTAGAAGACCAGATTTCCAAAAACACAAAACTGTTGGCGATTAATAATCCTCATAATCCAGGAGGAAAAGTGCTTTCGATGAAGGATATTGAATCCTTGGAGCAAATCATGAGTCGTCATCCACATGTTTACTTACTTTCAGATGAGGTCTATGAGTTCATTCATTTTGAGGAACCGCATATTTCAATAAACACGAGAGAAACAATACTGGACCGTTCCATCATTACATCATCATTTGGAAAGACATTTCATGTAACGGGTTGGAAGATTGGCTATGTAGTTGCACCTGCAGCTATTATGAAAGAGATTAAAAAGATTCATCAATACGTTGTGTTTTGTGTGAATAGCACAGCTCAGGAGACACTTGCGAACTATTTACCGCAAGTAGATCTCGGAGAATTAAGCTCATTTTATAAGCAGAAGCGTGATTTCTTTCGCGAGCGCATGAAAGGCAGTCGATTCGAGTTATTGCCCTGCGAAGGTTCTTATTTTCAGGTGGCAAGGTATAGCGAGATTAGTAATCTGGGCGATGTTGATTTCGCAAAGGAAATGACGCAAAAACATGGCGTTGCTGTAATCCCAATTTCGGGATTCAATCAAGACAAACACGATGACCACTTAATCCGTTTTTGTTTCGCAAAAGATGAAGACACAATAATCAAAGCAACAGAATTATTATGCAAGATTTAAAAGTCACATTAATACAAGCAAATCAGAAATGGGAAGATAAAGAGTTAAACCTCAATCATTTCAACAAAATACTTAGTGAGATTGACGGTCCAACAGACTTTATTATTTTACCCGAAATGTTCCAGACGGCGTTCACCATGAATGCTGAAATTATGGCTGAGTCAATGGATGGATCAAGTCTGACTTGGTTAAAACAAAAATCTAGAGAGAAAGAAGCAGCAATCGTTGCCTCTCTAATTATTGAGGAAGAAGGGAATTATTATAATCGAATGGTTTTCGTAACACCTGATTTGAATGTTCAATATTACGACAAGCGAAGATTATTTACACTTGCAAAAGAAGAGGAGCATTTCACTGCTGGAGAGAAAAATACAATTGTTGAATACAAAGGTTGGAAGATCCTATTGCAGATATGCTATGATCTTCGATTTCCTGAATTAGCCCGCAATAAAGTCGTTAATGAAGTATTTGACTATGACGCAATAGTATATGTTGCTAACTGGCCTGAAAAACGGTCATTGCACTGGAAGGTCTTGTTGCAAGCAAGAGCAATTGAAAACCAGTGCTACGTAATCGGTGTAAACAGAGTAGGTGAAGACGCGAATGGTCTGACCTATTCGGGTGACTCATGTTTAATCTCTCCAATTGGAGCAATAGAGCAGTTTCATGCATTTGATGAAATTATTATGAGTGATATTTTAGAGGCGGAGGCCTTATATGAAACTAGAAGTAAGCTGCCGTTTTTACAAGATCAATAATTGCAATAAATCACCGCTCAATTAGTTAATACGAGATGAAGTTATATTCGAATAAGCAAAAATGGAAAATAGCCTTGCTGTTTATAGCATTAGTTTTGGTAGGCGCCTCACTTTTTCTTTCGAATAGAATAGTTTCTAAAGTAGCGAAGCGTGAGCGCGAACGTGTAACACAATGGGCCGATGCAATTAAGAAAAGAGCTGAATTGGTTCGACTCACAAATAATTCATTCAATGAGCTCCGAGAAAAAGAGTTGAGCGAGATGGAATTATGGATTGCCGCGACTAAAGAGATTTCGAAAAAAAGCCCGTTAAATGTTCAGCAGTCATACGATCTGCCACTAAAGATTATTAATCGTAATGATGACATACCTGTAATCGTTTTGGACCAATATGATGAGGTCTCTACCCATATTAATTTACCTATTTCAGAAAAAGAATTAAGAACATCGTTCTCAGAAAAAGACAGTATTGAAATTGAGAAGATTTTTGAAGACTCTTTAGTAAAGCTTGCCTATAGCTGGGAAATTGAAAACCCTTCATTTACCATTGAGGTATACGAAGGATTATTCATGACTTATTTCTACAACGATTCAAAAGATATATTGAGGCTAGAGAACGAGCGAGACTCTTTGTTGGAAGCATTCAATCAAGAACTTATAGAAAATGAGAGTTTAGTGCCAGTTGTACTAACTGATAGTTCACAGATTCAGGTGATTGCATCCAATTTAAGTCAGGCAGAAATTGACAGTACTCAATTATTATCAACTCTGTCAGTGTTAAGAAAGCAGAACAAACCTATTGAGATCCAATTTACCAATAATACTACTAATTACGTATTTTATGCAAACTCACCTGAGTTGGTTCAATTGCAGTACTTTCCTTACATCCAGTTCTTGATTATCGGACTATTTATTTTCATTGGCTACGTGATCTTCAGTACGTTTAGAAAAGCAGAACAAAACCAGGTCTGGGCAGGAATGGCAAAGGAAACAGCTCATCAACTTGGGACTCCGATTTCTTCGTTGATGGCTTGGATTCAATTGCTAGAGGGAATGGATATAGACCAGAACATCACGAAAGAGATGGATAAGGATGTCAGAAGACTATCTCAGGTCACCGATCGATTCTCAAAGATTGGAGCATCTACACAGCTAAAAGAGGAAGATATCGTTAAGACAACTAGTGAATTCTTAAGTTATTTAAGAACACGTTTGCCGCAAAAAGTTCAATTGATATTTGATAGTACGGAAGATGAATTAATTATAGCTCATAATCCACCATTGTTTGAGTGGGTAATTGAAAACATTTGTAAAAACGCGATAGATGCTATGGTTGGAGAAGGAACGTTAAAGGTTCAAATATCCAAGGATACTGCACATATCTATATCGATATTATCGATGATGGGAAGGGAATGACGACTGCTCAACAGAGGAGTCTTTTCCAACCAGGTTATACTACGAAAAAAAGAGGTTGGGGATTGGGCCTTTCTTTAGCGAAGAGAATTATTGAGGAGTATCACAAAGGAAAACTAAAGGTACTGCAAACAGAGTTGGATAAAGGAACCACTTTTAGAATCACTCTATTTATCTAACAAAAAAAGGGAGCATCAACGACACTCCCTTTATTACATTGTTTTGAATAGTACTAGTGAAGTACAAAATTGATCATAACATTCTTATTCGTTCTCACATATTCTCCATTTTCGTCAATTCCAGGAATCCAATCTGGAGCAGATCGAACTACTCTTAGCGCTTCTTTTTGAAGTTCTATTGGGGTGTTTTTATTCATCACTTTCACTTGAGTAATAGACCCATCTGTTTCTACGATGAAAGTAACGTATATTTTGCCTTGGTCACCAACTTGTTGAGAATACACTGGATAAACCACTGTTTTCTTTAAGAATCCTAACCAGCTTCCCTTGAATTGAGCTTCTTTCTTTGGAAACTTAACCACTTCATCCATTTCTGGTCTTACTCCGTCACCGATGTCAAATTTTCCATCAATTATATTTTTAAATGTTTCGTCATTGATCTTTGACTTTTCATCTATGTCTTTATTCTTTGATGTTTTAAGCTTTTGATTAAGATCCTTTGTCTTTCTAAGTTCTACCGTTTTTTTCGGCTTGAGTTTCTCAACTTTAGGTTCGATAACTTTTGGTTTATCGATCTTTTTTTGAATTTGAATCTCGGGTATTTCAGCCGATTCAGATACTTTAGGTATGTGGTTTTCCACATGAATAGGACTTCTCCAAGTAAATGCCATCATTACAGATGCACTTACCACCAAGAGACCAAGTTGGAAGTAAATTCCTCTTCTGTTGTCCTCGTTAAACTTTGGATTTTTTTTCGCGATCATAATTATAGTTTTTTAAATTATGATTGAAATAGTCCAAAACTCATGCCAATAGCGGAAAGCTAGAGTTTCAGAGAGGTACAGGCAAATCTGATTTAACGAAAAATTAACTTTTTACCAGAATTAAGTCGTTTGATCGATTAATTTGAAGCCTCTTCCATGAACATTCATGATCTCGATGGAGTTATCTTCTTTTAGAATCTTCCTAAGTTTAGCAATATAGACATCCATACTTCTTCCATTGAAATAATTATCATCACCCCATATTGATCGCAATGCTGCTTGTCTGTCAAGTACCTCGTTTTTATTCTTGGCTAATAGCTTCAATAGGTGATTTTCTTTAGTCGTGAGTTTACTTTCATTATCACCGTTTCTTAACATTCGTGTTTCAGGGTCGAAACTAAACTTACCAATTGTAAAAGTGGTGTTTATAGGTTGATCGGTGCTCGAAGTTCTTTTCAATATAGCTTCGATACGAGCAACAAGCTCCTCCATGCTAAAAGGTTTAGTCAAGTAGTCATCAGCACCCAAAGCAAAACCTTCAAGTTTGTCCTCCTTCATGGTTTTTGCTGTTAAGAACAAAATAGGGACTTTTGTATCAACACTTCTAATCTCTTTAGCAACAGTAAAACCATCCATCTCTGGCATCATTACGTCTAGAATCACAAATTGAAAATTACCTTCATTGAACTTCTCTAATGCAATCTTTCCGTTTCTTGCTAATTCGACGTCATATCCTTTAGCTTTGATAAATGAATCCAGCAAAGAACCTAGGTTATTGTCGTCTTCTGCTAGTAATATTTTAGTCTTGTTACTCATGATTTTTGATTTTTAATAGTTAGTGTAAAAGTTGAACCTTCTCCAAATTTACTTTTTACGTTGATTTTCCAGTTTTCCATATCGGCAATTGCCTTAACGTAACTCAGCCCCAATCCGAAGCCTTTAACGTTGTGGATGTTCCCAGTAGGAACACGATATAATTTATCAAATATTTTATCAATGTGCTCATTTTTTATTCCAATTCCTTTATCGGTAACTTCTACCTGATAATCACCACTATCCATTTTTCGAGTGATTACGGTGATATCTACTTGCTCTTTACTGTATTTTATCGCATTATCTATCAAGTTGGAAATTAGATTTGACGCATGAACTGGATCACCGGTAAAGTAGAGCATTCCTGTTGCTTGTTCTAATTCTATACCCCCTTTATCTTCAGGGATTCTGATTTTTGATTTCTGTACTGCCTTACTAACAATTTCATTAAGCTCAAGCTGTTCTTTTTTCAATTTTAACTCACCCTTGTCGAGTACTGCACTTTTTAAAATTTGTTCTACTAATATTCCTAATCTACTATTTTCCTCTTGTATCATTTTAACGTATGGAGATACAGCTTTCGTATCTTCATTCGTCATGTCAGTATCATTCATGGCCTCGCACGCAAGTGAAATTGTACTTATAGGTGTTTTGAATTCATGTGTCATGTTTGATATAAAATCGTTTTTAACTTCTGCCAGTCGTCTCTGGCCAATTATGGTTTTAAACATTACGTAAAAAGAGATAACAACTAAAGCAATGAGCAATATACTCACAGTTAGAGTAAGCCACATTTCATTGAATAAAACAGAGTTCTTCTTAGGAAAAGAAACGTTTAACGTTAGCGCTTCATCGAAAATATTGCCAGGGAATAACCTTACTTTTTTAGCCTTTTCTTGATCTATTGCAAGATTGTATCGCTCAGTGTAAGAAGGGAATTTAACAATCTCACCTTTGGCATTGGAAATCGCATAATTATAAGTGGTATTCAAGTTTTCGTACTCAAATGTTTTCGAAATAACTGAGTCAAGAAATGCTATGTTAACCCGCTGACTGGGTTCTAAAAAGCCACTCGTTCGAAAAGCATTCACCATTAACTCATTTATGTATTTGGATTTTTTAAATAAAGTGGTGATTACGCGCTTATCCAATTGATAAGCAAGATCCGTGGAATCAGAATTGTTTACGTTACGTTTCCCAGACCTCATCAGATTCCCAAGTTCACTAATATCTCTGGCAAGAACACTGTGTTTTGCTTTTACGTCAGTTAAAGAATCATAAGACTCACCTGTTATATAAAGATATTTCCGTCTTTCACCCTGTTCATAGATTATGGTATCGGTAATAGAAACAGATTCCCTTACTGGCACGAGGTTTTGAAATTCTTGTTTTAAAGCCTTTTTATATTGACCGCTGAAGTCATTACTAAAAAATGAAGAGTAACGCTGGAGGTCTGAAGCCTTTTCATGACGTATGGCCACTTTAGATAAAATATTGTCTATTGAAGTACTAAATTCTTCTGATTTCTGTTCATATAATTGAACTGCATGATAGAGTTGAAGGCTTACAAGCACTAGCAGTGCTGCACTGGTAAGAAATGCAATATTTTTGATGCGAATTCTGCGCAATTTTTTTGTTCTAAAGTAAAAGTATATCTAAATATAAGGAACCTGCTTAACCTTTTTTAACAGCAGCGTGTGTGGTAAAAGAGCGCTCATACAATTTGCGCTATTCAATTACCATTAATTTAGAGAGTTCAATGTTTATATACACAAGATGAAAATAGTTCAATTACTGCTGATGATCTGCTCAATAACTTCACTAAGTGCGCAGGATAAAAGCATAGCGTTAAAACAATTTGTTAAAGACGAGTTGAAGGATAAGGAATATCCGAAGAATACTCAACTATCAATAGGTTTCATTAAGGGAGATACCATATTCACCTATGGAGTTTATAAAAAGAGAAAATGGAAAGATGTTGAGAATTCAAACCTTGTTTTTGAAATTGGCTCAATATCAAAGGTTTTTACTTCTTACCTTTTGACTAAAGCTATAGAACTAGGAAAACTCAAATTGACCGACACAATTCAGAATGATTTAGACATAGATTGGAATGTGACTACCCCTATTACCTATGAAATGCTGTCTAATCACACATCCGGGCTTCCTCGTCTACCGGGTAATCTTTTTGAATATATGGCAAGAACTCCAAGAAATCCGTATGTGAATTATGACAAACAAGCACTTATTTCTTATTTGGAAGAAGGTATGGAGTTATTGTCAAACCCTGGAGAGAGATATGCTTATTCAAATTTAGGGGCAGGGCTTCTAGGTTATTTATTATGTCAAAATTTAAACGTGACGTATGAAGAAGCTCTTCAAGATCAGCTTTTCGATGGGTTAAAAATGGAGATGTCATCAACACAGTTAAGTCATTATGATGAGGATGAATTGGTTAATGGACTAAATATATCGGGAGGAATTGCTGAAAATTGGGATTTTAATGTTTTGGCTGGAGCGGGTGGCATCAAATCTAATGTTTCCGATATGTTAAAGTTCATGGAGTCACAGTTAAATGATACTACTGCAGAGATAGAATTACTTCAACAAAAGACATTTGAATCGGATGAAATAAACCTTGCATTAGGTTGGCACATTATTAAGGATAAAGAGTATTTATGGCACAATGGAGCTACTGGTGGTTATCTGTCCTCTCTTGTACTCGATTCTAAAACAAAAAGAGGAGTCATCATTCTATCAAATATATCATATGCGCATCCTAATGCTTCATTTATGGATCAACTTGTATTCGCACTCATCGATGAGTGGATGTAAAAACGAAGTGAAATTTAAAGCAACCACTTGTAGATCAATAATGTAGTCTTATCTTTGTTAGTGATTACTTACAAACTAACAATGAAAGCTAGAACAGATAGGCAAATACAGATAATTGATGTCGCAAGTAGAATACTTACATCTGAAGGCATAAGTGGATTAACTACAAAGAAATTAGCTTTGAAAATGGAGTTTTCTGAAGCTGCAATATACCGTCACTTTAGCAGTAAAGAAGATATTATCGTTTCGATGCTCCATTATTTATCAGAATCTATGGAGGAGCGTTTTTCTCAATTGGATTTTTTGGAAGATGATCCGGCGTATAACTTAGAGCTTTTATTTAGGAGCCAATTCGACTTCTTTAAGGAAAGAAATCATTTTGTTATCGCCGTTTTTAGTGATGGTTTATTTGATAAAAGTGAACGCATCAGAGAAGGGATTCATCAGGTTATGGAAACTAAAAAGAAGTTTTTGATGCCAATTATAACTGCTGGTAAGCAAAAAAAGGTGTTCACAAGTGATATTTCAACCCAAGAAGTGATGCATATCGTAATGGGGGCTGTCCGATTACAAATGTTTAACTGGAGACGTTCAGGTTTCGAGTACGATATAACAATACGTGGAAACACCACAATCCAGTCTTTATTAAAACTAATAACTAAGAAATCATGAAGAGAGAATTAATAGTATTGACGGCCTTACTGAGCTTGCTATTTTCAAATTGTACGAGTGATGAGAAGAACTCCCATAATGAAAGCGAATCAACGAATGCTCATCAAACAATGAAACACGAAGCGCCCATTCTTTTGAACGATGGTAATAAATGGAAAGTGAATGAAGAAATGTTACCGCATATTGAAAAGAGTGAGTTAGTATTTAAGAACTTCAAGGAGGAAGATTATCAAATGCTTTCTGAAGAGATGATGAAGCACACCAATAATCTTATTCAGAGTTGCACCATGGATGGGGAATCACATGATGAATTACACAAATGGTTGCACCCTCACATAGAATTGATTAAAGAACTTGGTAAATCGAGTAATAAAGAGGAGGGAAGTAGAATCTATAATCAGCTCAATAAATCATTTGCAACATTTCATAAATTCTTTGAATAACATGAATCTTAAAACATTTCATAATTCTGAAAAATCACTCTCAGCAAAACAGTTGTTCAATAGTGTAGAGGGTAAAGTCGTTGCTATTCACTTAAAAAAAGATGGAGAGCTGAAAGAGCATACAACCAAAGTACCTGCTTTATTGCTATGTGTAAAAGGATCAATCATCTATGAAGACGAAAGAGCGACTAAAGTAAGCTTGAATTCGGGAGATTTCGTAGAAATAGAAACTAATGTTAAGCATTGGTTGGTTGCTGAGGATGAAAGTGAGGCGATCCTTATGAAATAAGTAGATTCTTATACCTTATAAAGTTGCTTCAATATAGGCTTTGATAGGAAACAACCTCGATCCATTTGTTACAATTGTTACTAAATCAGCGCTAGTTGACGCGTATCTTTGCTTCAGTAAAACGAAGGAAAATGAAAGAATCTTATGATCGCGATGAATTATTGCATGCTACAACACGACTTAATCGTTTGACCTTTATTCTCTTCTTAGCACTTATTATTATACCTGTTTTGATAATTAATAAAGATGCAATTTCTGATAGCTTGTCACAATTGACTACGAATAGAGAGGTGACGCCTTATCAAAAGCCAAAAGCAACAGAGAATTCTAATCCATATTGGAGTGCTTACAATACAGACTTTATTCGTGATTCTGTGTACAGAGAGCAGATAATGTACGGTAAAGATTTAATAGTGCATACAGCCAAGTATTTTGGTCCAAATGGATCAATAAAGAAGATAACGAATGGCTTAAATTGTCAAAATTGTCATTTGCAGGGAGGTACTAAAACGTTTGGTAATAATTATGGATCGGTCGCTTCACTATACCCAAAGTTCAGACCAAGAAGTGGAACAGAGGTTAGTATTCCAGAGCGTATAAATGGATGTTTTGAAAGGAGTATGAATGGAGAGGCGTTGGATGCGGATAGCGAAGAGATGAAAGCTATGGTAGCATATATTCAATACATCGGCTCGAATGTTCCCAAAGGCGAAAAAGCAGAAGGATCAGGGCTTAAGGATGTAGCTTATCTGGATAGACCGGCAGATCCCGAAAAAGGAAAAATAGTATATGATAATAAATGTGCTTCATGCCATATGCCTGACGGTCAAGGTGCACTTAATTTAGATAAAGTAGAGTATCTTTACCCACCATTATGGGGAGAACATAGCTTTAATGATGGAGCAGGGCTTTCTCGAATTACAAAAATGGCACGATACGTTAAATACAATATGCCTTTTGGGGTCCAACATAATGCTCCGAATCTTTCAGATGCTGAGACATGGGATGTCTCGGCATATATTTTATCTCAATCTAGACCTCACTTGGAAACTCCAAATGATTGGCCAGATTTAACTAAAAAACCTATTGATCATCAGTTCGGACCTTATGCGGATGACTTTTCAGAACAACAGCATAAATATGGTCCGTTTAAAGAAATTCTAAATGCCAGAAATAAATAATATGAGATATATAACTTCTTTAATAATTCTTGCCTTTATTTCATTTCATACCTTTTCTCAAGAAGGTCCTTTAAAAAAACCATTTCTTTGGAAAGGAGATTCTAAAACGACAACTGATACTACATCCTTATTATATGCATTCAAGAATGGTGATATAGATGGGCGTGTGCGATATTATTCTTCTCTTTCTGTAAATGATGGTAGTTTATCGGACTATTATGCGAACGCTATAGGTACGGGTCTACGTTATGAAACCGGTTTATTTCATGGCTTTCAAGTCGCAGTAAGTGGTTTTGCTATGTTTGACATCGCATCATCAGACTTAAGTATTCCTGATCCGATCACCAATAAAATCAGTAGGTACGAATTGGGGTTATTCGATGTGGATAATCCGGGACAAACGAAAAATATAGCGCAAAATGAAGAACTCTACCTAAAGTATAATTTTAAGAAGGGGCAATTAATTTTTGGTAGACAGTTTCTACATACGCCTCTTTTAAACCTTCAGGATGGGCGTATGCGTCCAACAACAGTTGAAGGATTATGGTACGGTTATGCACCAACAAAAAAGTGGAAATTTGAAGGAGGTTGGCTATATCGTATATTTCCTCGAAGTACTAGTAAATGGTATCGAATTGATGAATCCATGGGACTTTACCCACAGGGTCGAAATACAAGCGGGTCTCCAGCAGATTACAAAGGTAATTTGCAGTCCAGTGGGTTGGGTGTATTTTCAGTAAACTACAAACCTGTAAAAGGGTTAGATATACAATTATGGGATTATTATCTTGATAACATTATTAACTCAGCTTTCCTTCAAGTTAAAGGAAAAGCATCGGTTAAAGAAAAGTTCTCATTCCTATATGGCGGTCAGTTTATGCGACAAGATGCAATTAACGATGGTGGGAACAGTGATCCAGATTTATCCTATACGGAACGAGGTGCAAAGTCAATGACTTTCGGTGGAATGGTTGGAGTTCAAAAAAAATCATGGACTTTTGCTCTAAATTATAATCGCATAACGAAACACGGTAAGTTTTTATTCCCAAGGGAATGGGGTAGAGATCCTTTTTTCACTTTTCTTCCGCGCGAGAGAAACGAAGGGTTTGGTGACGTGCATGCGTTTAGTACTCGAGTGAAATATAATCCAAAGAAAAGTCCATTTTTCGCTTCTTTAGGTGCTGGTTATTATCAATTGCCAGACATCTTAACACAGAGAGAACTTAACAAATATGCTATACCATCTTATTTTCAAGTAAACGTTGACTTAAAATACAAGCATAAGAAGTGGTTAAATGGTCTGGAGTCACATCTTTTGGTCGTTTCTAAAATAGCAGAAGGAAATACGTACGACAACCCTAATTTCGTTTTTCAAAAGGTAAATATGCTTCACTTCAATCTTATGTTGAATTACTATTTCTAGAGTTCGTACTAAGATTCCTATAGACTAATGGTTTAATTAAAGTAATTGACGAATGTCATATTTGTAAGATTATTATTTCTCTATTTTTACTCTTGAATTTGTATACCATGAGTAAGACACTAGAAGAGTACCTAGAGGATCATTATGTGCATCGAAGCAATTGGCTGCGAGCCGCTGTACTAGGAGCAAATGATGGTATTCTTTCCATGGCGAGCCTCACTGCTGGTGTAGCTGCTGCGAGTGTCTCTAGAGAAACGGTAGTCCTCGCTTCTTTAGCAGGTTTAGTAGCTGGTGCCTTATCTATGGCAGCAGGTGAATATGTATCGGTGAGCTCTCAAACAGATATCGAAGATGCTGATATTAAGAGAGAGAAGATAGAGTTGCAAGAGAAACCAGAAGAAGAGCTTGAACTTCTTACTCAGATTTATGAAAGCCGCGGATTGAAAAGAGATACTGCCCGACAGGTAGCATTAGAAATGACGAATAACGACCCCTTAGCAGCTCATGTAAGAGACGAATTGGGTATAATAGATCAAAATAAAGCAAATCCGATTCAAGCAGCATTTTCATCGTTACTCTCTTTTGTTGTTGGTGGTCTTCTTCCATTGCTTGTCGCTTTATTCGCCCCTATGGAGAATATGGAATTCATGATTTATGGTTCATCTATTCTTTTCTTAGTGATTTTAGGGTTTGTATCTGCTAGAGCAGGGGGTGCTAAACCAATTAAGCCAATTCTCCGATTGGTCCTTTGGGGAACACTTGCAATGGGAATAACTATATTGGTTGGTAATTACTTTGGTGTTGCGGTTTAAAAAACTTCAGCGAGCATGCAGCGCGCGCTACCTCCACCGAAGTATTCAATAGTGTTTAGTGGGACCGAAACGAACTTATTGTTTGATTTCAGTTTTTTCACTTGATCATTAGTGAGACTATTTCTAGCAGTTTCACTCATAACAAGCAGTTTTTCATTCTTAGTATTCTTAATTTGTAAAATGTTACCGGCAAACTGATTGACCTGCTCTTCTGAAATTAGTATGATTTCTTTTCCATCATTTTTGAGTGACTCAATGACTTGTTGAGCCTCCTCTTTATTGTCGATGGATGATTTACAGATGACAGCAAAATCTTCTCCTATAGAGAGCATCACATTCGTATGATAGATTGGCTTTCGTTGAGCTTTTACAGTGTGAAAAGCATTGAATACCAAAGGGGTATAGTTGAAGTGATTACAGAAATGATTGAATACTCTTTTTGATGAACGCGGAGATAAAGAACAATACGCTTTCTTATTGATTCGATCCAGAATCATACTGCCAGTTCCTTCAAGAACCTCACCGTATTGTTCGAATGCGCTGTAATCTTGAAGGTTCCATTTAACTGTTGATTTAAAAGCTTTATCCTTCAGAATATTCAGATTTCTTTCCCTTCGTCTGTTTTTGGCAAACATTGGATAGATGACAACATGATTTCCTTCATGAAATGAGATCCAATTATTGGGAAACAAGGCATCTGGTGTATTTTGTTTTCCGTTATTTTCAATTACGATAACGTTTACATCTTTTTCCCTTAATAACGTCACAAAATGATCGAATTCTTGTTGAGCAATGGCATTTGTATTTTTCTCATGACCTTTATTTTGAAAATGATTATTCACTGCGGTTTCTTCATTTGATCTGAAACCTGAAGGTCTAATCATCAATACAGTATCTGTTATTTGCTTCATATACTCTATAATTTAGTATAAAATGGCATTCTACCCGACTACTACCTTTATTAATCCTATTAAAGTCTCAGTCTTTACTTGATAATAAACTTTAAGGATCCTTTTCTTTGATTCGTTTCCACGATTAAGAAATAGTTTCCAGATGTCATTTGATCTACATGAATTGAATTATTATCAATATCACTTTGAAGGTATTTTTGGAGCGTTTGGCCTTGAGCATTAACTATTTTAACTTTAATCACCGCTTCAGAATGAATTAGTATTTTAAACTCTCCTTCATTTGGATTTGGGTATAATCCAACTAATTCACGTAATTCTTCTTGGTCTAAATTATTAACCATGTTTACCTCGATGTCATTTACACAAATGTCATTCGTGCATCCGTTGTCATTGGTTAGTGATAAACAAGCACAGTATGTCCCCATGTCTGACCAAGAATAGGTATAATCCGAAGCAAAAGAACCTCCATTTCCGTTATCGCAAAAGTCCCATGAATATGTAGTGTTCGCATCTGTATTCGAAGTGGTGAAAGAAATATCAACATCTTCCCCTTCCATTATTCCAGTTGTTGGAGATACTGTGATCGTAGCATTTGGGTTAGGGTTAACGGTTATATTTACTGCGAATGATTCAGAACAGTTTGCATCTGAGGCAACTAAATTGATTTGATAAGTCCCTGGTGTATTAAATATATATGTTGGATTTATATCCGCGGAGAAAGGATTTGTATCTATTTGCCATTCATAATCTGTAGCATCTGTAGAGTTATTTGTGAATGTCACTTCAGTTCCTGCGCAAATTTCAGTTGCGGAAGGAGAAAAATCTGCCACGACTGGACAAGCTGTTCCTTGAACTGTAACGGAATAACCTGTGCATGAGCTAGTGCTCAAAATGCAGTGATTAAAATTTGTACATTCAATGGCGAAAGTTCCAGGAGTATTGAATGGAGGAGTCGTTATGGAAGTCGTTTGATTAAAAATATCTGAAGAAACGGGTAGTGTAACATTATTCGCTGGAGAACCCGTAAATTCTATCGTATGATTACTTCCAGTATATCCAGAAAGTGCCACATATTGTGTCGTGAATTCAATCTGGTCTCCTACTGCTATAGTTAGGTTACCTGGGAAAAATACACCAGCTCCTCCACATGTATTATCTTCAGGTTCTGAAACACAAACTTGATGCGTCGTTTGAGCAGTTAAAGATGGAGTAATAAATAAAAAGGAGAGGATAAAAAGGCCGAGTAGAAACTCTTTCATAGTAGTAATGTTTGGTTAAAAATAATCTTAAAAAACGAATGAGCAAATTTAGTTTATACAATTACATCCAAGCTGAAATATGAATTGTTAAAAAAGAATTGTTAAAATTTACAATAAGATGATACATGTAGTGTTAATAGCGCCAAACTTAATCCTATGAATTTATCAGTTCCAGAAATATTTGTTTTTCTAGTTCTTGCAGTAGTTTCCAGTTCAATTCGAGCCCAAAGTAATCCATATTCTAAGAATCAATTTGAGTTTAATGTTTATTCTGGTGGAAGTACTGTTGAGTTTGAGCATCTGAAAGGTTTGAATCAAATGAAAAATCAGATCACGCCATTATTTGGTGCACGCCTTCAGTACAACAGAAGGCTAGATCGAAGGTTGCAAATTAATGGAGCACTAGGATTGGGTGCTCATGGTTTTACTTATGTATTGCCTGAAACCCCCTCTTTTGATGTTAGCTCAGGTCGAAATAGTTTTTTTAATTCCTATCAAGAGATTTATTTAGGAACAGAGTACAGCTTACCTTTGATGAATAATTTTCAATTAGGTCTAAGTCTTGGAGGAGGGATTGTCAACTTTTCAGTCGATGGTGTCGGAATATCTGAAGGATACACTGATCTTGATAATGGAGAATCTATTGAATTAGCAAGAATAGAGTACGCTACAAATTCCAATACAGTTTCTTTTTTAGAGCTAGGGACAATACTCTCAAAGACCCTTAAAAATCAAAATGAGGTATCTCTAAAGTTGTCTTACGTAAAGACTTTTAGGCCTATATACGAGGGCTTTTATCAAATTTATGGAAACTCATCAAATGGCCTTTTGAGAAATTCAGGGAGTAATTTTAGAATCGCATTAGGTTATACTTTTACAGGAGACAAGAGGGCTCAAAAGATTGCTGAGTTTAATGCTGAACTGAAAAATTACAAAGCGTCAAAAATTGAGTTTAAGAAGAAAAAGCGTTTTATTCATCCAAAATCAACCTTTGTTGCCCTCACTACTGGAATTGGTGCAGTAAAGTCTTTTGGTGAGCATCCAGATGGATATATCTTAGACAGTTATGGTCAGTCTATTGCAACTAGATTAATGATTGAAAGTGGCTTAAAGAATAATTTCTTTCTTGAAGCAGGTTATCAGATTTTAGAGTATAATGGTTCCATAAAGTTTAAGGACCTTTCGTTTACGACCAGTGGGGAGGATTTTTTTACACACCAGTTTAATATTGGAGCTGGATATCGAGTTATCGGTAGAAAAAAGAACTACCACTTTTTCAATATCCATAGTGGAATATCTTTAGGTTTTATACCTGAAAAGACCGGGTCAATAGGATCAGTGGGGGACGGGTATATTTCTTTTGGAACAATCAATGATTATTATCAGATGTCTTACAGTTATGAAACAGAGATTGTTTCACCCGTATTAATTGCTCCTTACATTGGTTTGAGTAAAGATTTCCGTTTATCACATAGGCTATTTATCACATTGATGTACAAATATCAGTTTGGGTTGAATATATTATCTCAACGCTCTATTACGTTCCAAAATAACCAGCAGTATACTACACCGCAAAATACAAGTAATTATATGAATGGAACAGAGCAAATGTTCCAATTAGGACTTAAGTTTAAACTCGGAAACGAATAGTGTTATTTCCTATTAATCTTATGTATTACATAGGCAAATTATTAATATTGCTTTTTAAAGTGTGAATATGAACGAGCAACAACCCAATAATCCTCTTCATGGAGTAAAATTGAAAGATATTCTCGAATTCTTAGTAGAAGAATTGGGTTGGAATGAAATGGCAGAAGAAATTCCTATTCGATGCTTTGAATATGACCCATCGATTAAATCTAGTTTAGTGTTTTTAAGACGAACTGCTTGGGCTCGAAACAAAGTCGAAGCGCTTTACATTAAGTTGAAAAAAGGTGATTCTGACTCTTCTGACAAAAAAAGTCATACAGGACAATCACACGGAAAGTATAGTGTAAGAAAGAGGTAGAATTAGGCCCAAACCTTGGCTCCTTCGGAACAATTTTGACAAATATCAATAGATTCCCGATCCGTAAAAACTTGTTTTCTGAAAGCTTGATATTGAGGGTGATTCCAAACCTTTTTAAAAGAAGTTTTTGTGATGTCCCCTAGTACATGTTTAGCATCCTTATCGAAGCAACACGGAACTATTTTTCCGTCCCAGGTAAGCACCGTTGAAGACCACATTCTCCAGCAGTGATCTTTTAAATGATATTTAGGAACGTATTTACCTTCTTTGTTCTTTCGATAACGAGCATATTTCTCATTATTAGGCATTAATGGATTCCCATTTTCGTATTCGTAGAGTTGAGCTGTCTTGAGTCGAACTTCATCTACCCCCATTTTCTTACCAAGCTTGAAAACATCATCTACTTCATGTTCATTCGGTTTTACAACCAAAAATTGGAAGATAAGATGAGGTGTTTTACTTTTTAGTTTTTTCTTGGCTTTGATCATGTGCTCAGTTCCTTCCAATACTTTTTCAAGTTTACCTTGGCGGCGGTATTGTTCGTAGGTGTTTTGTGTTAACCCATCAATTGAAATGATCATTCGATCCAACCCTGATTTTACAATATCTTCTGCTTTTTTCTCATTGATAAAATGTGCGTTTGTTGAAGTTGCGGTATAGATTTTTCTTTTGTTTGCAGCCTTAATTAATTCTAGAAACTGAGGATGTAGAAAAGGCTCTCCTTGGAAATAGTAGTTTATATAAAAGAGCTGTTTACCTAGCTGATCTAACATTTTTTCATGCAGTTTGAGATCTAGCTTACCTGTTGGTCGAGTAAATTGTTTTAAACCACTAGGGCATTCGGGACAACCGAGGTTACACGCTGTTGTTGGTTCAATACTCGCTGAAAAGGGTAATGCTTTTTGGCGAATCTTTTTGAAACGTTTTGCAAAGAAATAAGATGAACGCAATCGAACTACATTCCAAACTCTGCTAAAAGTAAGTTTTGACAGTATATTAATTTCATCCTTCCACATACCAGAGTAAAAATAAGAGAGAAAGGCAGAACCACCAATTAAAAATTAAAAGTAACCGATAGTTTGTAGACGAAGTTATCTTTCATCTCTGGAAATGCATAAGGTCCGAATCTATAGAAAGCACCAACACCGAGGCCAGAGAAGTTTGAGACAAGCAGATTTTCAATGATCAATCCGGATTCATAATAACCTTCCTTTGGAACGTCAAAGTTATAGTTGACATGTTCGTTCAAGTTCGTCATAGTACCTATTCCTGCGGCACTATGTATCACGAATGTTGGCTGCGTAAAATCAGCAACGCTTTTTATTTTGATCGGTAAAAAACTGAAGCGCATGAATAACGCTGTTTGTTGATCACTAAAGAATTCAGCGGGGAACATGGTCTCAAAAGTGTTTGCTACAGATAGACTAAAATCTTTGTGCGAAGTTCCTTGTTGTACTTGATGCAATGTTAGTGGAACATTTCCAACAGTCATTCCTGACTTACTAGAAAGTGTCAACTCACCGAATCCTCGAATAGAAAAATCCTGATTGATAGACAATTGTAATCGGTAGTAATCGTATTGAGATGCTGCAATACCACGCCATCCTTTGACTGCTTTAAAGTTAATTCTTGGAAACTTAGTCCCCAGAGATACTCTTTGATCCCCCAATAGCATTAGTTTTTCACGGATATTCCATTTTATTTCAATACCTGTTTCGGCAACATCAAATGATGTAGAAGTAGAAGTTGGATCGAATAGTGGTATATAAGCGTAATCATCCGTGAACCAGGTACGTTTATAATTTCCGAAAACTGAGAGCCTTAGATTTTGCCTAACAAATCCTGAAAATGTAACTTCTGCTTTTCGCTGCCGATCGAAACGGTTGATAAAGAACTCACGGTACAATGATTGGTCGATTAAGTTAAAATCATCACCTGAATTGAATTGAGTTCCTCCTCTTTCAAATAGATCTTCACTGTAATGGAGGTTCATTTGTATCCTTCTTTTTTGATCAAAAGTAAATTTCATATCACCTCCCCATTTCCATTCTTTATCTCTGAAGCCATAGGCGAAATATCCTCCAATACTAAACCATTTACTCAATCTTCGATTTGTTTCTAAACCTCCTCCAAGGCGAAAACCTTCCTGTTGATTAAAGTCGATAATCCTTTCGATGGGAATACTAAATTTTCCAATAGGGATTTTTCCAGTTGAGATAATTTTGAAAACCTCTAACATTCTATCTAAGTTATTTGCCTCTCCAATGCTGTCAATCACTTGATATGTCTTTAGTTCCTTCGCTGAATTATTCGTTCCGCGAGCAGAATTCAAAAGGACAGAATCTTCCTTAGCGTCTTCTTCAATCTCAATTTGAACAGGATTAAAAATCTTTTTATTTACATCTACACCGAATTGAACATCTTTGACATAAAGATTACTTCTTCCAATTGCATCAGAATATTTGCCAATGCTGAAATTATTGAACTTGAATTCGGTACTTAGTTTATGAGGGAACCATTTTTTATTTTTCTTGAATTCATAAGACTGGATTACCTTTATATTGAATAGATCTCCTTGTTCGTACGGTGATGCAATCACTTTTTCTAGCGCCCAATTGTTCGTGTGAATGAATAAATAACCTTCCAGCCCTTCGAAGTTCTTTCCTTTACGAGGCCTATATTTTATTGTGAAAGTGGTATCGTTATCTTCGTGAATCAGGGTGTCTTCAAGAATGAACAAATACCTTCTAATTCCACCTGGAGCGATCGGATTAATAAATTCCTGCTGATTGATCGTGAAAATATTATCATAAAAACTGAACGATTGGAATTGATTAACTAGCGTAGCAAAAAGCGGGTCCTTAACTCCCGAAACATTGTATGATTTCACTACTTCTTTATCATAGCTCGGTGGTGAAAAAGTACGTTCAGCTGCTGTTTCAGTTAAAAAGATGTACTGATTATCCAGCAGATTTAATGTTTCTATTGCACTTGTATCAGTTAATGTATCTCGATCAATTGGTTCGGTAGTTTCTCCTGTAAGATAAAACTTGGAGTATGAATTGTATCGAAAGGAGTTGTTTCTAAGAGGATCGTTTTCTTTTCTCTTATCCATTGCATTTTGAATAATTCTATGTGCAGGATTCTCTCCAGGTGTAATGGTAACCTCGTCCATGAATTGAATGTCCGGAAGCATATAAACAACGGAGCTTTTCATCAATTCGGACCCTATTAAAGTAGTATCTATGTAATCGAAAAATGAGAACCTATACTTACGTTCTCGATATACCTTTAATTCCGCTTTACCATCGATATCAGTAAGCACGGATTCGGATTGACCGTCACCTATTTTAACAAAGGCAATTGGTTCTTGCGTCTGAATGTCTTTAACCGTTACTGCTACTGTCTGCTGCGATTTTGCTGCTAGACAAACAAATAATAGGATAATCGTGATGAGCGTTTGACGCATTAATTATCCTTTTTAACTTCTAATAATTCAATTTCGAAAATAAGATCAGAATAAGCTGGTATTTGTGGAGGCCTTCCATTTTTACCATATGCTAAAAAGTAAGGAATATAAAGGGTGATTTTACCTCCTTCTCCAATCAAACCAATTCCTTCATCAAATCCTTTGATCAATGACATTTCTTTATAGCCAAACTTTAATGGTTTACCTCGTTTTTTTGAAGAGTCAAATTCCTTTCCGAATAGAAATGTACCCGTGTAATGTAAAGAAACTAGATCTCCTTTTTGAGGAATTTTATTTTCATCCCCCATATCGTGAATTTCATAAACGAGTCCAGATTCAGTTTGCTTACTTTCAGGAGCTGTTTTCTGGACAAGTTCGAGAAAGTGTTCCATATATGCATTTTGTGACATCGCTTTAGCCTCTACTAAACGAGCATCATCTTTAATTTTTAGTTTTTCAAGACGCAAACGTTCTTCTTCTATCTCTTTCTGTTTTGGAGCGTAAGCTTTCTTGAATTCCTTAGAAGGATTATAGAACCATTTATACTTCAGTCCTTTGCGTATGATTTTTACATGAATCATTGTATCCCCTTGTGCGATAGCATCTACTACATCTTGTCCTTCGAGTACCTTTCCAAATACTGTATGTTTACCATTCAAGTGTGGCGTTGCTACGTGAGTGATAAAAAACTGACTTCCGTTTGTATTCGGTCCGGCATTCGCCATGGATAGTGAACCTACCGTGTGTTTCACACCATTATCTGCTTCATCAAAAAACTTATACCCTGGACCTCCAGAGCCAGTTCCAGTTGGGTCACCACCTTGAATCATGAAGTCTGATATAACACGATGAAATTTAATGCCATCATAGTAAGGCTCTTTATATTTGATCGTGTCAAACACCTTAAATTTCCCTTCTGCTAATCCAACAAAATTAGCAACAGTCATTGGTGCTTTTTCGGGAAATAATTCAAGGAAAATCTCGCCTTTAGTGGTTTGTATAGATGCATACAGTCCTTTATCAAGGTCTCTTTTTTGAGCAAGACCACTGAGCGCTATACTTAATAATGTGATAAAGAGTAATACGTATTTCATATCATTTGAAATTATTAGTGGCTCAAAAATAGAAAATTAGGTTGATACATGAGCGAGTCACCACCAATGATTTCAGATAAAAGACAAAAGGAGGTTATCAATAGACAACCTCCGTTTTGTATTCAACACTGCTACTGAATTCTTAATTTGCAAATACTCCTAGTAAAACGTATGTCGTTGGGTCAGTTGTATCTATTGCTTGAAGTGGGTCATGCACTACAAAAAAGGCTCCGTAATTTGATGTGAGATCCGCATATGACATTGTACTTATTTGACTGTTGTTTGCGGTCATTCCATTTCCTTCTATCATGATAGCAAGAACATCTGCATTCGGTGTTTCATCATAAGGAGTTCCGTTTGGTGTGTTCGCAGGGTCTGCTTGATCATGAGCATGAACCATGTATGTTTCACCATTCATAGTGTTCATGAGCGAGACAGAAACTCTACTTGTCCCATTTGCAAGTTCTTGAATGTTTAACATCGCACTAAGATTCCCGTCATGAGTTCCATTGTATGCATACGCTGGATCTATTTGACCTGTATTGAAGTCATAGTTGAATGACATAGAAGAAAGATTTGAAGCTGTTTGAGCTCGAGCAAAACTTCCAACAATGAGGTAAGTTGAAATATCCGCAGTATTAATTCCTTGCAATGGATCGTGAACGACAAAGAAGCCTTCGTAATCATTGACAATACTCGAATATGACATGCTTACTGTTTGCGTTACTGTTACACTTCCTCCATTACCATTGGCCATTTGAACGAAAACATCCGCATTTGGTGTCTCATCATAAGGAGTTCCGTTTGGCGTGTTCGCTGGATCAGCAGCGTCATGAGCGTGCACCATGTATGTTTCTCCATCAACGGTGTTCGTTAGTGTTACTGAAATTTCTGTTTCATTTGCTCCAGTCTCTTCAACTGTCATAGTTGCCATCATGTTGTCCATGTGCATTCCATTGTAAGCTGCAGAAGGAACAACTTGCCCATTATTGAATTCGTACTCGTAAGTTGTACTCATCATCGAAGGACTTGGTTCTGGAGTTGGCTCAGGTTCATTTTCTTCTTTTTTACATGATCCTAAAATAAGTCCTGTAGAAATTGCCATTATTGATAAAGCATAAACTGGTTTGAAAAATTGTCTTTTCATGATATTTGTATTTTTTGTTCGACCCACTTACGCGTCAGTTCTTTGTTTGGATTTCTGGATCGTAAAAATCTTTTATTTTATTTTAAATACTAATTTTGTGAAATGATTCAATCCACTGAAAAACAAAGGGCTGCAGCAGTTCGAGTTATTACAGAAACTTTTGATTTAAATCCGAGCGTTAACATCGTTATAGGTGAAGGAGGAAACAGAAAAAAGAAAATTAGTCGATTAGCAGACTATGCTTTTACCAAGGCGCTCAATAAAGAGGGTGCTTTTATTTCTTCGAATGAGAAAGGCGCTGCACTTTGTTTTCGTTCTGACATCGGAAAGTCAACATTAAAAGAGATCTTTTACGAGTTGCGTTTTGCGCTTAGTATCCCTATAAAAAAGGTGTTTCAAACCTTAAAAAGGGAATCATATATTAAGAAGAATCGTTATCAAGATACCCACTTGTATTTTTGGTTTTTAGGCGTGTATCGAGATGGTGATGGAGCTGTATATGAAATAAAAGATTACATTTTTAATTGGTCTAATCAAGAGCGGTTACCTATTCTGCTAGAGACTTCTGTACCTAGGAATAGAGATATCTATATTCGATATGGTTTTAAGGTTTATCATACATGGGACGATTCAGGAGGTGGTGCACCACTTTGGTTTATGATCCGAAAGCCAGAGTAAACGTCTTTATCAATAGTTATCTGTTTAAAAATATTCCCCTTTGTCTTCAAACTAGCGCTCTCTTTAACGAATTTTGTTTTAATCCAAAAAAGCAAGTCTATGCGTTTAATCATTTTTGCGAGTATAATTTTATTTACAGCTGTATCATGTGTTCCGGCAAAGAAATACAATGATCTTCTTGCGAAAGAAAAGTCGTGTAGTGAGGAGTTGAAGAAGTATAAAACTTCTGCTCTTGACAACGAAGCTAAAGTTAAAACACTAGAAGCACAGCATGATTTGATGTTAAAAGACATCGATGCTTTGAAAGCGGATACTTCTGAGTTAGGTCAAATGTATAGATCCAAAGAGGCAGAATGCGAAAAAGCTATGACGCTCAGTAAAAATATTGAAAAACAACTGGAGGAAATCAAGAGTAAAGATGCGCGGGAATTAGGTAGAATGAGATCTGATCTAGAGGCTAAAATCATTGAAACACAAAGGAAGGAAGACGCTCTACTAGAACTTGAAAAAGAGCTTAAAAACAAGCAGAGATTATTAATAGCTAGAGAACAGCGAGTTGCTGAACTCGAAGAAATGATCAGCAGAAAGGATGAGGCAGTTAAAGCTTTAAAGGATAAGATTTCACAAGCTTTAAGAGGTTTTGAAAATAAAGGATTGACTGTACAAGAGAGAGATGGAAAAATCTATGTAAGCCTTGAAGCTAAATTATTATTCGCTTCTGGAAGCACGACTGTTGAGCCTGAGGGGCGCAAGGCAGTAGTGCAGTTGGCAGAAGCTGTCCAAGGTGATGACGAACTTGAGATCATCGTTGAAGGACATACTGATAGTGATCCATTAAGCAGTAGAACGCATCCAAAGGATAACTGGGAACTTTCTGTGCTAAGATCGACTTCAGTGGTAAATATAATGATCGATAACACGGATATAAACCCTGCTATTCTATCCGCATCAGGTCGTTCTAAATTTCATCCTGTAGATGAATTCGACAAGGCGAAAAATCGCCGTATTGAAGTAGTAATTGCTCCTAATTTGGATGAATTGTTCCAGATGATTTCAGAGTAATTGAACCTACAAATCTCTTCGCTTAATTGCCCAAAGAGAAATTAGAAAGAAGAGTGCCATGTAGAATACACATAACAAGACATTGATCCAATTATCGAGTAAGAAAGGAACGTTCCCACTTCTTTCCTGAGCTGCTTTAACCATTTCTTTCAAAATAGGGAAGGGTGTAAGTTTGGAAAAAGCATTTAATGGGAAGAAAGCGTAGACCACCTCTAATTTAGCAACAGCTAAAATTCCTCCTATGATTGTCTCAACGACAAATGATAATATGAAGAATATTATTGAAAGGGCAGTTCTTTTTACAAGCGTTGCAAAGAAAAATGCAAAACTGAAATAACAAAGGGTTTGTAAATAGTATACTGGAATATTAGAAATACCATTCCAAACATCCGCTGATTCAGAATTCAGAAGGCCGTAAGTTAGCCCCATGATAAATGTATACAGTGTTACTATTGTTGATAAGAAAAAGACAACAAAGAATTTCCCCAGAATGACTTGCTTCAAGGACATTCCATCGATTACGTTTTGCTTCAACGTTTTATAATTGTATTCATTCGTCATCACGATCACAACGATCACACCCATCAATACATTGAAAAAGCTGGACGAATAGGTTACAAATGCCCAAACATCAGGAAAGGCAAATGGATTCCATTCTCCAATTCCAGCCATTTTCAACATTGGTCCCATAAAGATGTCGAAAAAGCTATACAGAGCATATACAACCAGTGGCGATAGCCCAATATAAACGAGGAGAATCACTCTCAACGCGTTCAACTTCTTTAGCTTTGCAAATTCTATAGCGAGTAATTTCTTCATTATTTTACGATTTCTAGGAATGTAGATTCAAGGTTTTTCCTGTGTGTTTTTAAGCCCGAAAGATATATTCCTTTGTCAGCAAACACTTTGTTTATATCAGAGTTAGTGTATTTTTCATCAACAGCAATTAATAGTTCACCAACTGGCTCATCTATGATAGTGATGTATTCAGTTGAATCAATCACTTCTTTCACCTTCTTAATATCATCAGCTTGTATCATCAACATACGGTCTTGCGTCATGATTTCCTCTAAGGTTCCTACTTGCAATAGCTCACCATACTTCATGATAGCTACATGCGTACACATTTTTTCTATTTCATCCAACAAGTGTGAAGCGATGATAATCGTTTTTCCTTCTTTGGCAATATCCATGATCAATGATCTGATCTCTGCAATCCCTTGTGGATCTAAACCGTTCGTTGGCTCATCTAAAACGAGAACATCAGGGTCGGCTAACATACTTGATGCCAGTGCTAATCTTTGTTTCATTCCCAAGGAAAAGGTTTTGAATTTTGAATTTTTCCTTTCCCATAAATTCACTCTGCGCAAAACTCTTTCTATTGCTTTTGCTGAATCTTCAACATCTTTGATCTTAGCAACAATTTTCAAGTTATCTACTGCATTTAAATAAGGGTAGAAATTAGGGGTTTCAAGTAAAGCACCGATGTTCTTTCTGTTTTCATCTTTCTGACCATTTCCAAACCAGCTGAAAGTTCCTTGCTTAGGTTTGATTACTCCCAATAGAATGCCTAGTGTCGTGGTTTTTCCGCTACCATTCGGGCCCAATAAACCAAAAATCTGGCCTTCTTCAACAGATATGCTGAGGTCTTCAAGCGCAACTGTTTCTTTATATTCTTTACGTAGATGATGTGTTGTTAGTACTTTACTCATTCGAGATTGTTTTTTGTAAATATAGCACTGTTTTATGCGAAGATCGTACAAATCAAAAAGTTAACGATCTTTCATTCCATAATTGGGTTCGAATCCCTCCGAAGACAAACGGTAGCGTGATAGACGGTTGATTGTTCGTTTTTCGCAGTTCTAAACCTGGCCTTACGAATGCATTGATCTTTAGTTTTTTCGATACTAGGTAGTTAACTTCCAGAGTTCCTCTTATGCGATTCAATTTGCCATCACCTCCAATCTTATATCCATATTCATAAGGTCTTTCAGTATAGGATCGATAAATATCTTGTCCAAACATAATTGAATCATTGGAGTTTTGCCCTCCTTGCTGAGCAAACATAAAAGTTGCACCTATCGATAAGCGCTCCGAGACAAAAAGTCTGGCTTCCGAAAAGGATTCTACAAAGTTCGCTCCAAGTGGATGGGCTAAGGGAATTCCTTGATTTCCGTAAACGGTGACTTCACTAAGATGAGAATAGGTAAATGGCCGCGCAAAGTTGATTTCAGTAAGCCAGCGTAAATCATGATTAAAAATTTGTGTGCTGGACTTCATTCCAAATTGGCCGCCATATTTATTAGCCCACCAGCGTGTTCTATTCATAATTTCGTCTAACACAAAATCATCAATCACAAGCTGGGCATAGAACATAAGGTTGCGCAACTGATAAGAGGTATTCAATCCTATTAATAGTCGATCTTGAGAACCAATACTGTATTCCGTCGGACGATAAAACAAGAATGGGTTGAGATATTCTACTTCAAAACCTCTATTCATCAAAGTATCTTGTGGAGCAAAAACTACTGATTCGAATAAGCCGATTTTAAAGTTTTGCGAAATATGAAAGTCGAGCGTATGTGTTGCGGCGAATTTATTAATCCTATTTCCACTAACGTTTTCACGCAACAATTGATATAGATTTGAAAATTCGATCTTCCAAAATTCTGTTTTTAAACGTAGAAACGCTCTTGGAGCCCCAAAATCACTTAACAACATTGATCTATTTCCCTCACCGATGAAATGATGATCGATTCCTGTTTGTATTTCAAAAAAATCTGTGGGAGTATATGATATTCTTGCTCTAGGTTGAAATATAAAAGCATTTGCGCTGTCAGAGCTGCGGTAAAATGAATTTTGTAATAGGCTGTTGAAAAGGTTGGTATTCGGGCTGCTAATGGATGATCCAATATTGAAAATTGCTCGTCCTTGCCATTTGTCATTTGCCTGAAATGTTAATCCAACACCAATAGCACCTCTAAAAGAATAAGCGTTATCTTTAAATGACTGACTACCGAGTACATCTAAAGTTGGAAAGATGTTAAACTCTTGATTATAGTACCTTTTGTTTTTAGATACGATAGACTTGCCAATTAAGTAATAACAATCTCCGGGGTCAGGTAACACACTTCCGTTTATTGCGGGCAGTTTGAAACGGCTATCTTCATTTAAAAAACCAGTAAAGCGACAACGGTGAATGTAACCTATATCTATTGGATCAGGATTTTCTGACTGGATGGACACCTCAGTTGAATCTTGAGTCATCCCAATACCACTAAAAAGTGTGATGATCGATATGTATAGAAATACGCGCATCAAAAGTCCATGTAATTATTGAATAGATTAGATTTAATTCCCAGAAAGATCAATCCATGATTTACACTTCCATTGACTGTACTTGTTGATTGCCTGTACGTTGCATTAGCAAATACGGTGAGCAGAGTGGATTTGTTCATTATGTAGCCTAGCTCTACACTGGTGAAATTCACTGTTTCGGGTGTGTTTTGAATAAAGTCGTTTTTAGAATCAAATAATGCACTTTTAAACTGCATCATTTCATTGGCAGAATAATAGATGTGTTTTACATTCAGGGTAATTCCTTTCCATTCGTATCCTGCGCGTATTAAGAGTTCTTTAAATCCATTGCCAAGTGTATGGGCCAAAGGTAAATTGAAGTGAGTATAAGACATTCTTCTATTTCGAGCCGCATAAAGTCTATCTGTAGCTTGATTATATTCAACTTGAAACTGAAGGTTCTCAAGTGTGAAAAGATCATTACTACGATAACCGAATTGGAATCCGTATTCTGGATTCTCAAAATCTCCACTTATAAATTGTGAGTAGAACATATGGTTTCTGTGAACACGCCAACCTAAATTGACCCCTATGAAGTTACGCATCTCACCATTTTCAGCACCTACAAGAGAAGAGTTTAGTCCTAAAATAGGGTTGTAAAAATATGGGCTGATGGATTGAGAGCTTTCGGCTTCATCTCGCAGATATACACTTGATTCAAATAATCCAATGGTTAGAGACTTAATCGGGGAAAAACTTAGGTAGTGTATTCCAATTCCTTTGCGCTCGAAAGGGGGTTCAACAAGATTCGTATTTCGTTTTCGGAATAGATTAAGTTGTTTTCCTCTTATCAATGAATATTTCAAACCTGGAATGATTTCCCAGTCTATTTTTAAATGTGTAAAATTGAATGAATTATCAGAAAGCAATAGAGAACGATGTCCCCATCCTATAAAAGAAGGGTCATTACCAAAATGAATATTTAGAGCTTCTAACGGTTGGAAACGCACGTAGCTCATAGAAGAGGCGTAATCAAAACCCGCAGTATTGAATGGCTTGGTTCTTCCACCATTTGGAATGGATGCGTTAGACACAACGTATTCTACTCCATTAAAGCGTTGTTCCCCTCGACTCTCAAAATAGGTTGATCTAAAGTCAGCAAATCGAGCTTGGTTTTCAAAGAAAGCAGTGTAGAAAGAAAACTTTTCTCCAAGTTGACCCATAGCCTGAGCTCCTCTCGTATTTTGGAAAAGTAATTCTGAATTGTTTTGTAGCCTCTCGTTGCCACCTGCAATATTGATCAAAGGATCTACAGCAAGAAAAAACCTAGAGTTATTCTTCTGGAGAAAATGTTCTTTGAATAACTTCCTGTAGAACCACCCTTTGGACAAATCTTTGTCAGGGGTACTTCGGTTCGCCAACTCATTCGTTATTGGAAAGAATCCTGTGCCAATATTATTGTCATCACCTGATAGAATATATTTGTCCTTTAACTCACTGCCTAAAGGAGCCAAAATTTGTTGCTGACCAATGGAGATTGAACAAATAAAGAGAATGAATGATATTTGAATTAACCAGCGCAATTTTTATAGATCTTCCGAAAAGACTATCGTTTTGGGAACATGTTTATTATATGCTATGAAAAAAGGGTTAAGTAAATTTTCCTTGTTGTATCGTAATGATTCACCCGTCTTAATATTTATGATCTCTCCACCTATTGCTTCAAAAATAGCTTGACCGGCTGCAATATCCCACTCCATTGTTGGAGCAAAACGAGGGTATACATCCGCCTTTCCATTAACCAAATGAAAGAATTTTAGTGCAGAACCCATTTTTATAGACTCGAACTTGTTGTAGTTTTCTTCTATGCTGTGGATCAGCGACAAAATATCACCAGTATAGTGACTTCTAGAAGAAATTACTGTGATCGGATCTGCAATGGGTTTCAATGAATCAAGCTTTTTCCATTTTTCATATTTCTCAGCTTCATCGAATGAAAATTCATAAGCACCAAACTTTGGTCCGCCTAAGATTATTCTTCTTTGTACCGGTGAGGCTATCAATCCAAAAGTCGACACTTGACCTTCTAGGAGAGCAATATTTATTACAAATTCCCCATTGCGCTTTATAAATTCTTTGGTTCCATCAAGAGGGTCAATGCACCAGCTTTTATCCCACATTTTTCTGGATTCAAACGGTGCTTTTTCCTGTTCCTCTCCTGTAATAGGAAGGTGTGTTTTATTAAGATGCTCACGCAATATCTTTGATGAGGTTAGATCGGCTATGGTAACAGGACTACCATCCTCTTTTTCAACGCGTTCAAACTCACCTTGATAAATCTTCATTATGGCTTTAGAAGCTTCAATCGCTGCCTCAACAGGTATTTTTGATATGGAAATTAAATTCTCCATTATCCTGTTGTAAGGTTTTTCAAAAGTGAACTCGCTCCTATTCTAAAATGATCTGCATGTATATATGCATCTCCTAAAATCTCTTTAACGACGCTGATATATTCAAGCGCCTGTTCTTTTGTCCGAACTCCTCCACTTATTTTTAGACCAGCTTTTCTACCTGTGAGAGTTTCATGCTCTTGTATCATTTGAGCCATAATTCTAGCAGCTTTTAAGTCGGCCCCTGGAAACTCTTTGCCAGTTGAGGTTTTAATAAAATCAGCACCGCCTTCTAACGCTAATTCTGAAGCTTTGGCTATTCTTTTTTCAGATGAAAGGTATCCTGTTTCGAGAATTACTTTAAGGTCGTTTTCCGGCATAAGCCCTTTAAACGCTCGAATCTCGTCAGTCACTTGGTCATAGTCCCCTTGATCAAAAGCGCCGAGATTAAGAACGATATCTATCTCTTCAGCACCAGCTTCGAGAGCCATTTCACATTCGTTTAATCGAGTGGAAAGAAAGCTTTGCGATGATGGAAACGACCCTGCAACAACTGCAGTTTTGATTCCGGAACCTTTTAATGCTTCCACTGCTTGTCCAGCAAAATTTGGATAGAAGCAAACGGCAGCTACTTTCAATCCTTCACGACTATATTCGTGTGTTTGTTTTAAGAAACCATTTATTGATTCAGTAGAATCAAATGCATTGAGACTTGTTAAATCCACAAGATTACTAATCTCTTTGGGTGTTAGCATAAATTAAGGGTTTTGTGCAACCAAGATAATATAATAAACAGAACAAAAAAAGTCTACCCGAAGATAGACTTTCCATTATATAAATATAAGCTTTTGTTTATTGAAGCTTAAAGTTGATTGGAATTCTACATCTAGCTCTTACAGCTTCACCACTGTTTTCTGCTGGAGTCCATTTTGGCATAGAACGAACAACTCGTTTTGCCTCTTGATCAATTTCTCTGGAAACACCACGCATGATTTTTACCTGTTCAATACTTCCATCTCTGTTTACTACGAACTCTACATAAACTTTACCTTGGTCACCAAGCTCCATTGCAATTTCAGGATACTTGATGTTCTCAGCAAGGTATTTCTTCATAGCAGCAGCACCTCCTGGGAACGAAGCCTCTTGAGATGGAAAATCAACAATAGGAGCTTCTGGTTCTGGTTCTGGTTCTGGCTCGATGTCAATCGGTGGAGTCTCAACAACGATGTCTTCATCTTCATCGACATTTTCTTCAACCACGATATCTTCTGAAGGTGGAGGAGTTACTTCTGGCTCAGGCACTTCCTGAACAACAGGCTCGTCTTCTGGCTGATCTATTTCAATAACTTCTTCAGGTATTTCTGATTTATCTTGTTTGTCTCTATCCGTTTGCTCCACGATAACGGGTGCTTTGAATGAGAATGATAAAGTAATTATACTTCCAATGATAAAAAAACCTAAAAAGATAAGCGGCAATTTTAGCTTTTCATTGTCCACCTCTGGATTTTTCTTACTCTCCATAATATGCTTTTTTACTTAATTCACTACAAATTTCATACCTAACTTATCGATATGTATCTCTATACAATAGTTGAAAAACTATTAGCCCAAAAATACAACCAATTCCATTAGCAATCAAGTCCAGCCAATCAAAAGATCGACTGCTTACTAAATATTCTTGCAAGATTTCTAAAATCAAACCGATTAAAAAACCTCCTAATACAGCAATTAAAAACGCATTCTTTCTGACTTTCTTCGATTGATGTTGTCTTTTCAACCCTGTAGACCAAAAAAGTGTCATTAAGGTGTACATCGACAAATGAATCACTTTATCCAATCCTTCTATTTCGAATTGATGTGCATCGAAACTTGTGGAAGGAATTAAACTTACGGCGATTACCAATATCGTCCAGATAGTACTTAGCAGAATGAATCTAAACACAGCTGATTAACCGATAAGGTCTTCGTAAGCTGAAGCCTCGAGCAATTCGTCTAGTTCACTTTGATCTGCAACTTTAACCTTGATCATCCAACCTTCACCGTAAGGATCAGAATTAACTACTTCTGGATTTGCCTCCAACTCTTCGTTAAATTCGATTACTTCTCCACCTATTGGCATAAATAGATCAGAAACTGTTTTGACCGCCTCGATCGAACCAAAAACTTCTTCTTTGTCGAGTTCCTCACCTTCTGTTTCCACTTCAACAAATACGATGTCCCCCAATTCACTTTGTGCAAAATCAGTAACGCCAATTGTTACTGTGTCACCATCAACCTTGCACCATTCGTGATCTTTGGTGTACTTTAAATCCTTAGGAATATTCATCTTCAATTAATTTAGTTTTCAAATGTAAAATATTTCTGAGAGAATGATTTAGATTCGCCAAAAATATTCTACAACCTCTGCAGTTCGTAAGTAATGAAATCTTGGAAAAGTGTATTTTCGTGACTACAAATTTTTACTTTTGTATTAATGGTTAACAGTGATCAATTTAAGGCAACGAAACAACGCATCGAGCAACTCGTTGGATATTTGAATATAGAGGAAAAGAAACGTTTGATTCATGAAAATGAACTTACAGCCCAAGACCCTACTTTTTGGGATGACCCAAAAAAGGCAGAAGTTGTTCTGAAAAAGACAAGACAATTAAAATATTGGGTGGAATCTTGTGAGCGTCTTTCGTCCAAAATGGATGATATGGAGGTACTGATCGAGTTTTACCAGGATGGTTCTGGTTCAGAAGAAGAGATTGATAAGTTACATCAAAGCATCCAATCAGAAATTGAAGAACTTGAGCTAAAGAATATGCTTTCTGGAGAGGAGGATAGCCTGAATGCCGTTCTTCAAATCACCGCAGGTGCTGGAGGAACTGAAAGCTGTGACTGGGCTAATATGTTACTTCGTATGTATTCAATGTGGGGAGAGAAGAATGGTTACAAACTAAAAGAATTGAACTATCAGGAAGGAGACGTTGCCGGAATTAAAACAGTAACTATCGAGTTTGAAGGTGATTTTGCCTTTGGGTATTTGAAAGGAGAAAATGGAGTACATCGATTGGTCCGGATCTCGCCTTTTGACTCAAATGCTAAACGACACACGTCATTTGCCTCTGTTTATGTTTACCCTTTAGTCGATGATTCGATAGAGATTAACATTAATCCTGCGGACATAACATTTGAAACATTTCGTTCAGGTGGAAAAGGAGGACAAAATGTTAACAAAGTCGAAACTGCTGTTCGTCTCAGACATGAGCCCTCGGGAATTGTGATCGAGAACTCTGAGTCGAGATCTCAACTTGGAAATAAAGAGAAAGCAATGCAGCTTTTGAAGTCTCAACTGTATGAGTTGGAGATCCGTAAACGAATGGAAAAACGAGCGGAGATAGAGTCTGAGAAGAAGAAAATAGAATGGGGATCTCAAATTCGAAACTATGTTATGCATCCGTATAAATTAGTAAAAGATGTTCGAACTAACCATGAAACTGGAAATGTAGACGCTGTTATGGATGGAGATTTAAATGAATTTTTAAAAGCTTATCTCATGGAATACGGATCTTAAGAACTGTTAAGATTGGAACATAAATTATAAATTTCCGTAACTTTAAGAAAACAACACATCATATGTCTGAAGAAGAATTGCCAAAAGAGAAAAAGTCAAGCGCCGGGGCGTGGATTCTAATTACGATTTTAGCTCTGCTTGGTGCGGGTGTTTTGGGGTGGATGTATTCCAAAGAGTCTCAAGCATACGAAGATTGTAGAGCAACCAACGCCCAACTAGACCAAGAGATGGAAGAAATGAATCAGGCACTTTCTGGTTATATTGATGGTGCAACAATGGATTTGAAAAATGATTTCCAGAAAATGTTGAATACATACGATCTTCTGATTGAAAAGGACGCTTCTAAGGCGGATAGTCTTCAAATGCAAAAAGATAGTATCAATAATTTACTTGATGAATTGAAAGACACTAAGGTTAGAAGTTATCGTGAAATCAACCAGTTGAAAAAGCGGAATGAGCGTTTAAGGGATATTATGCGACGCTATATTTATACTATTGACTCTTTGAATACAATGAATTTAGATTTAACTAATCGATTGGATCAAACTTCCAGTGAGTTGAATGAAACTAAGACTCAACGAGACGAGTTAGAAAAAGAGAATCAACAAAATGCTGAGTTATTAGCTAAAGGAGCTAAGCTTAATGCCTTTAATTTTGTTTCGGAAGCGCTGCGGTATAGAATAAATGGAAGTACCCATGCCGTAAACCGTTCGGGTAGAGCTGATATAATATCGTGTACTTTTACGATTGGTGAGAATACGATTGCTCGCACAGGAGATAAAATGATCTATATGCAGGTAATTGATCCGAATGGTCAAGTCTTAACGGATAGACCGAATAATCTAGTAAAGATTGCTGGAAGAGAGATTGTATATACGGGCAGTAGAGAAATCAATTATCAAGGTCAGCAGTTAGACATGAAGATTGTTCACAACCTAAAGGAGAAAGAAGTACCAAGTGGAAACTATGACGTGAGAATATTTGCGGATGGCGCGTTGATTGGAAAAGATACATTCACGTTAAAATAATTTATTATGTGGAGTAGGCTGAGTTTTGTAGCATTCTTCATTTCGATTTCGAGTCTTGCAATGCTCTCCTTTGGTAAGTTCTTTGGAATTCCATATTGGGTTTTATTCTACATTGGTGTTATAAGTTTTGGGGTTGTTGGATTTGTCTTTTCATTGTTATCAAATTTTTTTGACAAACAGAAAAGACAGGTAAACAAGATTCAGTCGTTAATTTTCTACATGGGGATGATCAGTGTGTTTACTGGTTTAATGTTCAAATTCATGCATTATCCCTTCTCAAACCTATTACTAATCGCAGGTATAGGGATTTCATCATTATCATTTTTTATCAGAAAAGTTAACGATGATAAAAACAATGATGAATTATTAGATAGTGATCTGTAACGTATCTTTCAATCATTCACAATTAGAAATTTTTAAACTTTACAACGTTTTAAATTACCTACCTTTGTTTGAAAATTAGGGATATGCGTTTGGTAGTGATATTGAGTATCGTAGTTATTGGAATAACAGTGGCTTATTTAATGTCTAAGGATCAATTAAATGAACGCAAATTACCTGTAATTCAGCCAAAAGATCTCAAGGCGGAAATGGTGAATCCCGAATTACTTAAAGTTGGTATTGGACATAGGATAGGTTCATTTTCTTTCGCGAATCAAATAGGAGATACTGTGACATTAGATGATGTCAAGGACAAGGTGTTTGTTGTGGAATACTTCTTTACGACATGCGGTAGTATATGTCCTGTGATGACAGCTCAAATGACACGAGTTCAAAGTAAGTTCAAAGGTCAGGAGGATTTGAAAATTCTTAGCTTCACTGTCGATCCGGAAACAGATAGCGTAGAAGTTATGCGCAGATATGCTCGGAAACATAAGGCAGTTGACGGTCAGTGGCATTTTCTAACTGGGGACAAAGATGAACTCTATTCATTAGCTAGAAATTCGTTTTTTGTGCTTAAACCTGCTGAAGCGGCTAATCTTGGTGACGCAGGTTCAGATTTTATTCATACCAATAATTTTGTCCTTGTAGATCAACAGCAGAGAATTCGAGGTTATTATGATGGAACAAGTATTACTGAGGTTAACCAGTTGATGGATGATGTAGAAATTCTTTTAAAAGAAAAATAGACGCTAAACAGCGTCTATTATAAATATCTATATTGACTAAGAACTTAACGTTGTGCCAAGTCGTTATTTTCAATTTCGATCTCAGTATCACCATAAGCATCACAATGTGCTTTTGAAGATCCGCAAGATGCGAGTGATACTAAAAATACTCCGACAATAGCCCAAGGCATAATTCTTTTCATAGCTTTCTTTGTTTGTTGTTTTGTTTGATAACGTAAATATATATAATATGATACAACTTAAAGAAAATTATCTGTTGTATTTTGAACAGGAGGTATTCAAATAATCTTATTTTGGTGACGTTAAGTTGATTCATGTTAAGACTATTTTTGATATTGGCACTTTTTTCTACCAGTGTATTATGTGCTCAAAAGAAGTATGTGTTATCACTGGAGAGTGATAGAGTTTTGCCATGGTCTAAAATTGACGGTA
>CBFHXS010000002.1:0-35844 GCA_965659845.1 Brumimicrobium sp. | reverse complement strand
GAAACGAAAGACGGTATCTACAACTTTATCAATGATAAAAGATATAGCCTGATTAAAAAAGGATATGTACTCGCCAATATAGATTCGATCAGGTGGGAAAAAGATTCAGCACATGTTACAGTTTTTGTAGGGCCGAAATTTGACCAACTTGAAATCAAGGTTGACTCTTCTGATCAGTCAATTATTAGGAAAATACCAGGAGTCAATGAAAGATTGCTTTCTAGAATAAAATTTGGATCCAAAGAGATTTCAGCAATAATGCGTAAGATCAATAAGTACCTTGTCGATAATGGCTATCCATTTGCTGAAGTGAATCTTGAGGTTGAAAAGATTGAAGCTCCAGTTACTCATGGAGTGCTTAAAATTAGCCAAGGACCTCAGGTGGCTGTTAAAGAGATTTTTATCAAAGGCACGGCAACGATTTCTGAAAAATTTGTAATCAACGCTATTGCAATACAGCAAGGAGATTTATACAATCATTCAAACCTTAGTGATATTAGCGCAAGGATCGACCAGATTCAATTTTTAAGTGAGATTAAACCACATGAGCTATTATTTACTGAGGGCGGTGTTGAACTATATCTATATCTTGAAAGTAACCAGGTGAGTTTAGTTAATGGAGTTGTTGGGTTACAGCCTGACCCCGTAACAGATCAAAACATAGTTACGGGAGACATCCGACTTAAATTGCAAAATATCCTCAAAAGAGGTGAGCTTTTTAGTGTAAATTGGCGAAGCTTGCAGCCTACAACACAAGATTTAGATGTAAGGTTAACATATCCTTTTTTATTTAATACCCCTTTTGGAGTTGACGCTAAGTTTGACTTATATAAACAAGATAGTTCTTTTCTAACGACCAATTTTAATTTAGGGGTACAGTATTTTTTAAGAGGAGGGAATTACATTAAAGCATTTTATGAAGCAGATAATTCAAATGTTTTATCGGGTGGAGTAAACTCTTCAGAGAATTATGTTTCTGTTTCAACAAATCGATATGGTATAGGGGTTTTTCGTCAGCAATTTGATTATTTACCTAACCCTTCGCGAGGATTGCGTTTTGAATTGGAGTTGTCTTCAGGTCAGCGCTCAAGCTCTGGTTCTACTCCAGATAGTATTGTCAATACGACTACTTTTCGAGGTGACTTAGCAATTGAATTCTTTATTCCACTTGCCAAAAGACATGTGCTTCGTTTTACTAATTCAACCTCTATATATTATGCTCCAGAAATATTTAAAAATGAAGAGTTTAGATTTGGAGGGTTACAAACGCAAAGGGGGTTTAATGAAGAGATTTTAAGAGCAACAACGTTCACAACTTTTATGCTGGAGTATCGATTTTTAGTTGATAGAAACTCTCATGCCTTTGCCTTTTTTGATCAATCAATTTACGAAAACAATGTAAATGGTTACGTTAGAGATAACCCCTACGGGTTTGGTGCTGGCTTCAGTTTTGGAACTAATATTGGTATATTTTCAATCTCCTATGCCTTGGGCAAACAATTTGACAACCCAATACTTTTAAGGGATGGAAAGGTACATTTTGGATACGTCGCTTACTTCTAAGAGATAAAAAAAGAGAGGCCTTTCGAACCTCTCTCTTTTTCACTACTAGGCTAAAACTACTTATGGAAGAGCATTGATATCACTTTCTAATTGTGATTCAGTCGTTTGGTTCATTGATGATATTATTTCATAGTGATTTGCGCCAATTGTTGCTGGTACAATGGCTGTGTAGGGATCTCCATTGATAAATGAAACTGCGATGAAGTGGACTTCTGTTCCGATTGGGAGTGTATAGTATGGTGCTGAAGTAAACGTTCCATTTTGGAAGTTATAAAGGTTTGCCAGAGAGTTTGCTCCGTCAAAAGAGATGAATAACATGCAATTTGTATTGTTAAATCCTGCTGGCAATTCCACTTGAACTGTAGAATTGCTTCCTGTCGAATCTGTAAAGTAGTCAAGGTTTACCCAATTCAATGAATCAAAATATGTTTCATAAAACCCATTATTATTTCCCCAAACAAATGCGCTATCAGCTTGGTTCCAGGTTAATGTGTCTTCATTTGATGAGCCATAGAATACATCCATGTTAGGGTCAATTCCATTAGGAGCTGGCACTGAAGCATTGTATCCAAACCCATCTCTCAATTCAAGAGCAGATCCATTTTGACTAGCGGTAACTCTAAATTCTCCTCCAGAAGTCAAAGGAGCTCTACCTCCATTAGGTAAATTACCCATTGTTGGTTTATTTGATAATAACATATCTCTTTTATCAAGCAATTCGACAACTTCGATATCAATCAACCCAGTAGCCTGAACTCCATTTGAGTTTTCAAAAGCGTTAGCTGGAAAGCTCAACTGAGACCCTCCGCTTGTTGTTATAGCGATTGGGCTAGTTACATCTACAGAGAATGTTTCTACTTCGTCAGAAAGGTTTTGAGTAAAGTAGTTGTTTAAATCCTGCGCAGAAGGCACATTGTTTTGAGGATTTGTTGTTGGTTCATTTGGTTCATCTTTGTTACAAGAAGTGAATATCAACCCTGATAAGGCAATTCCATATAATACTGTTTTTCCTAAATTCATATTTTCAAATTTTTATGGTTTCAAAAGTAAGAACGGAAGCAGAAGAAATAATTGGGGGGTCAACTTTTTAAAAAGTTATACTCTCACGCCAAATACACAAACATCATCAAGTTGTTCGAAGTCTCCTTTCCACTCATCAAAGTGCAAACTCAATGCGGAAAGTTGTTCATTCATTGGTAAATGGCTGATTTTTAATAGTAATGCTCTGAAAGGTCGAGACTTAAGTTTTTTACCCTTTTTTCCACCAAATTGATCGACATATCCATCTGAGAAAATATAAATACAATCATCTTTCTCCAATTGTATCTCATGATTTGTAAAAGGGAAAGATCTTTCAAAGTCTCCAATGGGTTGTTTGTCAGCTTTAACTTCAATGATCTTTTTTCCTCGTATGATCAATAATGGATTGTTCGCTCCAGAATACATAAGTTTGTTGGTTTTATGGTCAAGTGAAACTAGCGCTAGATCCATACCGTCCTTGACATCTCTTTCGCCTTGAGCCTTAAATGCTTCAACAACCAGTTCCCTTAATTTGTCAAGTATTAGATTCGGTTGTTGCAATTTAAACTCATTGACGGTTCTAACCAATCCATTATTGCCAACAATACTTACAAAGGCCCCTGGGACACCATGACCTGTGCAGTCGACAGCAGACCAAACCACTTTGTCTCCTACTTCACGCATCCAGTAAAAATCTCCGGAAACAATATCTTTAGGTCGATAAAAAACAAAGTGCTCTTTGAAATGGCTCGAAAGCAACTTTTCAGACGGTAGAATGGTGTTTTGAATACGTTTGGCGTATTTGATACTATCCAAGATGTCCTCATTTTTAGCGGCAATTTGATTCTTTTGATCCTCAAGCAATGTATTTTGCTCAGCGATCTCTTTCGTTCTTTTCTGAACCGTTTCTTCTAACTGTTTATTCTTTTGTTTTACCCGGTAAATACTTATTCTCGTTGTAATAATGATGATCAGTACAAAAAGAATAAAATAGATCAAATAGGCCCACCAAGTAAAGTACCAGGGAGGAAGAATTGAGAATGAGTAACTGTAAACCTCACTTTCAGCATTATGGTAGTTCTTGCCTTGCACTTCTAGGGTATAAGACCCGTAAGGGAGGTTGTCTAGATTTTTAAAATTTGTGGGTTCATATTTTGACCAGTCTTTAGAAAGTTCAGCAATTCGAGTGCGATATTCGATTTGACCATTATTCGAAAAACTGTTACCAGCAAAATAAAATCGAATAGATCTTCCATAAGGTATTTTGTCTAATGAATGAGCAAATTCAGGGTTATAGAGGACTAAACTATCACTTATTTGAATATTAGAGATATATACTTTCCATGGATCCTTAATCTTTGCTAGCTTCTTACGATCAAACACTAGGAGACCTTTTCCGGTTGCAAAATATAAAAGCCCATTTCGGTATTGAATATCATTAACTACTCCTGTTTCCAGACTATTGTTGTTGAGGTTTTTCCAGACAAGAACTCCATTTATATCTTGAAAATAGCCTATTTCTTTTTGCGAATTCTCTTTGTTTTTTTCATCAAAAACAACCGCCCACAACTCATCTTTGACAGGGTGCTTAAACAAACGATGGAAAATAACATCTTGCTTGTGGTCATAATATATACCCTTTACTTTTAACTTGGTTAATGAATCGTTTCTTACTTCTAAGAGGCCAAAGTTATATCCTGCTAATAGTCTTCCTTTGAATTCTGTAAGGTAGAAATTAGACTTATCCGTATTAATACCTTTCTGTATAGGTAGTTTTTGTAGATCTCCATCCTTATTCAGAGTGTATACACCTTTACCAGAAACACTGAAGTAAACTTTATTGTTGAAGAATTCAAATTTTCTAATCGTTGTACCATCAAACCTCTTTATTTCTTTATAGTCCCAACCTCTCTCATTAAGAGTTATTTTACCTAGAAATCCTTCTCCACCGATGAATACTTCATTCTTATTATAGGGGGAATGAAATAACTCCCAGGCATATAGATTATTACCTATTGGGAGAGATTGACTATCTAGGCTTTTTATCTCATAGATCCCATTGTATCCAACGATTAATGTTCTTTCCCCGAAGTCTGTAACAAAAGCTTTGATATCGAAACAAGCTTGAGATATAACTCGGGTATTTTTGAACAATAGTCTATTCGATGCAGAGTACGAATTTAATATGCCTGGACCCCTGGTTGCTATCAATATATTATTTTCCTGAAAGATCAAGGCTTCTGCAGCACCTTCCAATCCTTGGTTTCGATCCCATGAAGCGGTTGGTGAAGAAAATTCAATGTTAGCAATCCCGTTGTCCAAGTTTAGCCACAGGTTATCGTCTTTATCAAAAAACAAACTAAAAACATTCAGGTCTTGAAGCCCTTCAACTTCACCGAATTCGCGAATGTTATTTCCATTAAGGTCATAAATCTCTACTCCATGATTTGCGGTCGCAACCCAAAGATAACCTCCATGCTTCACTAATGAATTAGCTCGGATTTCTGGATTCTGTCCGTTTCGTTTTAGCTGAAAACTCTTTTCAAGGGTGTTTGTCTTTTTATTTAGAAAATAAACACTGCCTCTGTAATCTACAAAGAAACTGGTATCATTTGCTGTATATGATGATCGAAATTGATAACTACTTCTTTCCGTTGTTACATTTATGGGTAAAATGGAACCTTCATTAATGAAATCGAGAACAAAAAACTGACCTTTTCTTTCATCTTTTTCCGAATTAAAAGAAACACCCAGCATTAATTTGTTCTCAAATTGAACACTTGAATTAATTTCCCCATTGTTAAGTTGCTCCTTAGAGAGAATGGTGATGATTGAATCTGAATCAGGAAGGTATTTTAATACTCTGTCATTCGAAGTAAAAAGAATAGATCGATCCGCTGATTCATGGATGTACCAGATATCTACCAACGTACTGTCGTAATGAAAAGGCACTAATGAAAGCCGGCCTTTATTATCGTACTCTAGTGTGCCTATAGAGTTCTCTCTTGCTACATAGATAATTCCATTAGAGGCTTTAAAGATCTTGTAGACAGTTTTCTCTTTTATGCTTTTTTTAGGGATTTTAGACTTCGTTGTATCTAAAGGAATAAACGACCATTTATTCCCATTGAAGCTGATGATATTCTTATCATTACCAAACACAAATATCCCCTGATCAGTTTGTTCACCCGTCCATATTTGTGGTGGCGAATTAAAGTCATCATTCGTATAATTATTTACTGGGAAATAACCGTTTAAATGGGTTATCTGACCGGAGCAAATACTCGAAAAAACGAGTGACAGGGCGATATGAAAAAGAATTTTAAACACTACAGCCAACGAATGTACTAAATTTTCGTCTTGGATTAAAGAAGAAGTCTTTAACAAGCTCAATATTACAATTGTAAAGATCTTTTTTGCTGCTATTAAACTATTATATTTACAAAAAAATAACCTTGATTTCTACTATGAAAAACTTGAAATATATATTCTCGACACTTTTATTTCTAAGTTTAACGATATCGACGTTTGCTCAGATGGAATCTGTAAGTTGGAGAAATGTTCCATCACCTGCACTTGCAGGAGAAGGAGTGTTTTTGAGACGTGCCGAAATCAATCAAATGTCAAATGGGGAATGGTATTCTTCATATATTGATGATTTTGGAGGTATGATGTATATTAAATCTTTTGATACTGAAACTCAAAATTGGAATTTGTTGCATCAGTTTGAATTTATTTCTGGTAACCCAATGGAATTAGATACATATGTAGCCAATGATAAATTATATGTTGGGGTTACTACGGATGATTTAAATGGAGATAATTTCAACCTATGGGAAATTAACGCCAGTGGGGACGTAACTCAATTAATGAGTAACGTTAACTCGAGTGTTAGTTCTTTCAGCAAAATGGATTTTGTCGTTGTAGGAGACGAACTTTTTATGGCTTCAACGAATTCAGGGTTGTTAAACGTTGATTCTTATAATTTAACGAGCCAAAGTTACGTGTCGACTTCACCATTAACAGCCGTCCCAGATGTATCATTACCTAATATTGTAGTTGATCATAGCGATAACTCATTAGTTGTAGGAGGTGCCGATGCAAATAATTTCTATTTCATTTACAAGGCATCAATTCAGGTAACCTTGAATTTCTTACCAATGAATGGAAACGGTTTTATCAACTCTGCCATTATTGGTGCAAATCCTGATGGTTCTTGGATCAAACTTATTGAAAAAGAATCTAATTCACCTGAAGCTATGTTTATGCATGATAACGGAGTTACCACCAATATGTATCGAGTAGGGTTGTATAATAATACTGTCGTTGAAATGCAATTCACAAATCCTGATCTTTTGAGCGGCCCTGCCGTAGCTCAATTTGGAAACTCGACCTATGTTGGGGGCTTCAATAACCTTGCTGGCGGAGCAGAGTTGTGGGAGGTTTCTTCAAATGGAAACAAAGTAGCTGTTGCAGCGGATAACAATCCAGCTTTCTTGCAGAATACGGCTGACGGATTAATAACCGCTTTTTCAGATCAGGTTGGTACTGGCAGAGTCGCTGTATACTATCATGTCGGAACTGGAAATGGAACGGGACCAGGTAATTTCCAATTTACAAATAATAGACCTTCCATTTCAAACATTGATGTGGAAAGTGGTTGTCTTGGAAGCTATAAATATGCATTGAAGAATATTCAGTTTACTGATGTAGATGGAGATTACGTAAAAATAGTCAATGGTTCTTTTTCGAGTTCGAATCCAACGATTGTGCCTGTAGGGTCTATTTCGGTCAATGAGAATTCTCAAAATGTTTGGGCAATTGAACTTCAAGGAGATGCATTAGGTACTTCAGATATATCATTCCAATATACGGATGGTTTCGATACTTTAACGGCGAACTATAATGTAGAAATTGTTGAACCAACGGCCATTAACTTTGTCGCTGCTGACATAGAACTTTGTATCAACCAGAATGAAGTTGACCTCAATCAGTTTGTAAATGTTACAGGTACAGGTGGGAGATTCACAATAGCAAATTATACAATACCTGCAGGTGAAGGTTTAATCTCTCTAGATTCCCTTAATATTCTGACGTTCCCTTTTACGGATGATATACTTTATGAGTATGAAGATGCAAACGGTTGTTTTTCAACTGCTTTAAAACCAGTAACAATCTTTGATAATCCATCCTCAACGCTGAATGTTACAAATTCTCAATGTGGAGTCAATAACGGAGAGATTATAGCAACTATAAATAGTCCAAATGGAAATTATTCTCAGTATTGGAATACGGGTGACCAAGGAGTGAGTAATTTAACTGGACTTTCTCCTGGCACCTATTATCACAATATTGTTGATGAGGTAGGATGTGTTAGCGTATCTCAGGCTGATCTTCAGTCTTCTGATATCACCCTTTCAGCCAATCTAAATAATCCTACATGTTTTGGCGCAAACAACGGAAGTATTGAGCTTTCCATAAATGGGGCAAATGGGCCGTATGACGTATTATGGTCTTCGGGACACTCTGCAACTACAATTCAGAATTTGACAGCAGGGAATTATGTGGCCATAGTTTCAAATGCAAACGGTTGCTCAGTGAGTCAGTCATTTGATTTAACGCAACCTTCTCCAATAGAAATGGAATATACGAGGATAAATCCAACCTGCGGTCAATCTGATGGTGGAGTTCAACAAGTAATGATTCAAGGAGGAAATGGTGGTTATCTTTACCAGTGGTCTTCAGGAGGAGGAACAGCACCAAGTATGTCAGGGGTTCCAGCTGGAAACTACGGTCTTCAAGTAGCAGATGCTGAAGGTTGTCAGGTAACAAAGTCATACCAGCTTAATCCTTTAGAAGGAGCTTTAGTAAGTGGAGATGTCTCTAAGTCAATTTGTGGAACAAACTCTGGAAGTATTGAGATTGATGTATTCCCTGAACTTAATGAGTCAGTTACAAGCATTGAATGGACAAATGGAGCAACAAGTGAAGATATTTATAATTTAGCGCCAGGGGTCTATACTTGTGAAATAGAACAATCCAATGGTTGTACTGCAGACTATACATGGACAGTTGAGGCCGTTAAAGCTCCACGTCCTGAAATCTGTATTGTAACTGTAGATACTTCGACAACAACAAATCTTATTGTATGGGAGAAGCCTTCTTCTAATGCATTTAATATTGATCATTATAGAATTTATAGAGAAACGAGTACCGCTGGACAATTTCAGTTGATAGATACGGTTCAGTATTCGAGTATTTCAGTTTTCAATGATGTAGTTGCTTCTCCATTAAATAGGTCTTGGAGATATAGAATTTCGGCTGTAACAAGCTGTGGCCAGGAAAGTGCGCTATCTAATCCCCACAAAACAATTCATTTAGTGATGAATGATTTGGGGAATGGAGATTTTGACATCATTTGGGATAACTATGAAGGGTTTCCGTATGCAACATATGACCTTTTACGCTATACCGATCAAGATGGGCAATGGCTACCTGTTCAAACTGCAATACCAGTAAATGCCTTGCCAAATACCGTAGATACGCCTACATCACTTCCTGGGTTGGATTATATGATTAGAGTAACACCTCCTGGTGGAACTTGTGTGGCTACAGAGAATAAAGCTCAAGATTACAACTCATCACGCTCTAATAAACCTAGATCCGATTTCAACCCGGGAGATGGAACAGGTGATCCGAATAATAGTTTGATTACGAATGAGAGCGAAGATTATACTGTTGCGATGTATCCAAATCCTGCTGATGGTCGATTTGAAATTGCACTTTATCACGAAAAACCCAAGGTTGAAATGGATATTCAGATAGTGAATATTCAAGGTCAAACGGTGTATCAAAGTAAGATAATCAATGGTGTGAACTATATCGATTTAGGAAGTGTTGAGAGCGGAGTCTACTTTGTGAACGTAGAGGATGGAAACACTTCAGAGCGAATGAAGATCGTCATTAAATAAGCGAATTACATAAAACAAAAAGCCCAAGCTGAATGCTTGGGCTTTTTTTATTCGTTTAAGAATCGATTAGTTTCTCGATTCTGAATTATGAAACTGACGTTTTTTCTTGTTACCATTTCCACCGCTTTTGTGATTCCTGGGCTTTCTTGGTTGTCGACGTTGCTTTGGTGGAATTTTTGCATCCACATCGACAAGAGGGAATGGATGACCATCGATTACTGTAATCCTCTGCTTGATCAGCTTTTCAATATCCTTTAGATATGGTTTTTCTGTTGCATCACAAAAAGCAATTGCCTTTCCTTCAGCACCCGCTCTTCCGGTTCTACCTATCCTATGCACATAGCTTTCTGCAATGTTAGGAAGCTCAAAGTTGATCACATAAGAAAGTTCATCAATGTCAATTCCTCTTGCTGCGATGTCTGTGGCAACAAGCACGCGAATCGTTTTATCCTTGAATTGTCCCAGCGCTTTTTGACGCGCATTTTGGGATTTGTTTCCATGAATTGCCGCTGCTTTGATATTCTTTTTGTTTAAGACCTTCACAACTCTATCTGCTCCATGTTTGGTTCGCGTAAATACGAGAACACTATCCATTTTGGGGTCCTCAAGAATATGTAAAAGAAGGTTCCTCTTATTGCCTTTATCAACAAAGTAGATGCATTGATCTATCTTTTCTGCAGTCGAAGATTTTGGAGTAACCGCAACTTCCGTTGGCTGATATAGAATTTCATTTGAAAGCTTAATAATATCAGGTGCCATAGTAGCTGAGAAGAATAAAGACTGCCTTTTCTTAGGCAATACCTTAAGCAGTTTCTTCACATCATGGATGAATCCCATGTCTAGCATTCTATCTGCTTCGTCGAGGACAAAATGTTCTATATCTTTTAATGAAATATATCCTTGTTGCATTAAGTCGAGCAAACGACCTGGAGTGGCAACAATTACATCTGCGCCATTCTTCAGTGCAGAAGTTTGTTTTCCTTGTTTTACCCCTCCAAAAATCACTACGCAATTTAAACTGGTATACTTTCCATATGCTCGGAAGCTCTCTCCGATTTGTATAGCTAGCTCTCGTGTAGGTGTAACGATAAGTCCTCTTACTTTTCGTTTGCGGTCTTCCGCTTTTTGTTTACCTATCAATTCAAGCATAGGAATCGTAAACGCTGCTGTTTTACCTGTACCAGTTTGAGCACAACCCAAAACATCTTTGTTTTTAAGTGCGATTGGAATAGCTTGTTCTTGAATTGGGGTAGGAGAGGTATAACCTGCATCATCCAAAGCTCTCATTAGCTCTGATGACAGGTTTAAATCTTTAAATGTCATAAATAAATGTGTACTTAATTATCGAATTGTGTTCGCCGTTTGCCAACACAATGCAATGCAAAGGTACAGGAATTAATTGGTTTACCTTATTTTATCCAGTACTGCTCTAATTTACCAGAGGAAGGTCGAGGAGCATCTGCATCAATCAATTCGAAGTTTTCGTTTAGAACAAGATACCTAGGAATGGTTCTAACTTCGTAGTCTTTGATGTGCTTAGCATCCTTTTTTGATAGAAAAATGTTGTGGGAAAAGCCTTCTTTGGTTGCCATTTCTTTCCAAGCCTCTTCTTCGCAATATACACCAACGCTCACAAAATTGATTTCATCTCCATATTTCTCCTCAAGCACTTTGTATGCTGGAAATTCTGCTTTACAAGGTCCACACCAAGTTGCCCAAAAATCGATAACTGTAATTTTTCCTTTGTAATCAGATAAGGATGTTTTATTTCCGGCTAAATCTATCCCAGTGAAATCAATAGCTTCTTTTCCCAGTAAAGGCTCCATCTTCTTCCGGAATTCAATTTTCCCACGGATATATTTTTTAAGCATTTCAGAACCCATTTCTTTGCGCTCAATCAACACAGAACCATGTGCGGCAAAATCAGGTACTTCTTTTTGAAAACTCTTTACGAGCTTAATATAGTTTTGATCCAATTCATCGTTCTTCTGGAAAATAAGCGTCGAATCAGTACGATCAACTTTGATGAGGTCATTAACTGTTTTTGAGTAGCCTTCATTGATAAGAGCTAGAGCTGCTATGGTATTGTTTTTTTCTGCTCCTTTTCCATAATACATTAGTGTTTCGTCAAACATTGCAGTGTTGAGCGTTAGGTGCACAGAATCGCCAGGAGAAAGAAGAAGGGGCGCAGATTCTTTACCGTCGTAAAAGCTAACTTGCACGGTTGAATCAAGGTCGGCTTCAAGAATGAATGAATTATTAACGTCTATCGCTGCAGAATCATAATAGATCTGCTTGGGCTTACCATTCTCTCCAGTTTTGACTCCTTGTAGATAGACATTTTTACCATTCGGATCAATGATTTTTCCGGTTAGTAATGCTTTTTCTTGACCGTAGGTTAAAGTAAGTAGCAGAGCGAATAATAAAGTTAGACCGATTTGTTTCATATCATATTATTGATTGCGCTAAAATACATATTGACAGTGTCATCGTCAACAACGCATTATCGTCAATTGTTGGGATGCTATTCTGTTATGGAGATATACTCGCGAATGATGGAATCATTCATTTCCGGCCCAGCATAAACTAAACTGTCTTTTACGAATAAATAATCCGAATGAAACACAAGATCTTCCTCTTCATTAAATGTGGGGTCTAATTCAGAATGAAATTTAGTTCGGATCTTTTTGTTTTTAACTCCGAAATATGAACTTTTTAGAACATAAACAGGTTTCGTGAAGTTCGATTGTTGAACGATTTTAATTATATTATCCATGTCATAAGTTGCAGATATGAATGCTAGATTGAGCCCATTAGATTTATACTGTTTTTCGAAAGATTCGTATTGTGAAATGCTTGTACATGATTCATTTGGACAATACGGCACCCAAATATGCAGCCAGGTAATCTCTTGTTCTTCAATTATAGATTTCACGTTCTCTGTATTGACTTCGAAAAGTTTAAAGCAGTTTTTATTATCGCCGGCACTGTAGAGTTTTGCGTGTTCAAACGGTCGGAGGTATTCTTTTTCCGAATAACTCAGGAATTCGTAATCATTAGTATTGATTGAAACTGTAATACAACTGGAAATAAGGCAGATTAAAACAAGAAAAAAAACATTTTTCATGACTTCGGTTTGATTTAAGTTGTAATCACGAAGGTAATGAAAATGAAAGAGGGTGGAGTCCTAAGTTTCGAAACTGCTTTGTACATTGGTCAGACAGGATAAAATTCAAAGGGTATACCTATTAATTTTATTTTGAATTCACATAAAAGAAGTCTTATTGGCTGGGGATTCATCACCAGCCGATAGGATTGTCGTTAAACGACGATATTCACAATCCTCCCAGGAACAACAATCACTTTCTTTGGCGATTTGCCTTCTAAATATTTCTGAGCTTTTTCCATCGCGAGTACCTCTTTCTCCACATCTTCTTTCGACATGTTGGTTGGGAGTTCTGCTTTGAAACGCATTTTTCCGTTGAAACTTACTGGGTAGGCAAAAGTGTTTTCCACTAAAAAGTCCTCATTGTATTGAGGGAAATGCGCATCGCTGACCGTTCCAGCTTCGTGACCTAAAATCTCCCAAAGCTCTTCAGCAATATGCGGTGCGTAAGGCACTAATAATACCGTAAGATCTTCCAATATCGCTTTGTTGTTGCACTTCAAATCTGTCAATTCATTCACGCAGATCATAAACGCAGAAACAGCTGTGTTGAATACATAGCGCTCCATATCTTCATCCATCTTCTTGATCGTTTTGTGCAATGCTTTCAATGCTTTTGGATCGGCTTCTCCTTCAGAAAGATTCACGTTTCCATCATTGTCGTGGAACAAACGCCATAGCTTACGCAAGAAGTTGTGTACACCGTTGATTCCTTTCGTATCCCAAGGTTTTGCTTGCTCCAGTGGACCTAAGAACATCTCATACATACGCAACGTATCTGCTCCGTATTTTTCAACGAGGTCGTCCGGAGTTTGAACGTTAAACTTGGACTTAGACATTTTTTCAATCTCATTTCCACAAACGTACGTTCCGTCATCTTCTAGAATGAATTCAACGTTTTTGTATTCTTCTCTAGAATTTCTGAAGGCTTCTATGTCAAGAGTGTCGCCATCGACAAGATTGATGTCAACATGAAGACGAGATGTTTCATATTCTTTTCGTTTTCCAGCGGAAATGAACTTACCAGAATCTTTATCTCTGTAAACAAAACTACTTCTCCCCAAGATCATCCCTTGGTTGATCATCTTTTGGAACGGCTCATCAAAGTTGATGTATCCTCTGTCTTTTAAGAACATTGTCCAAAAGCGAGCATACAATAAATGACCTGTTGCATGTTCAGCACCTCCGATATAAAGATCAACGTTTTTCCAATACTCTACTTTTTCCTTACTCACAAATGCATCCTTGTTATTCGGATCCATGTAGCGCAAGAAATACCATGAACTTCCTGCCCATCCGGGCATGGTGTTCAATTCCATTGGGTGAACGTGCGGTTGTTCAGCATTATCTTTGCTCGTCAAACAGTTATTTTGTTCATCCCAGTACCAATGTGTCGCATTACCAAGTGGTGGCTGACCATCTTCTGTAGGCAGGTACTTATCCACTTCAGGTAATTCAACCGGTAAATACTGATCATCGATCGTTTTCGCTACGCCGTTGTCATAATAAACTGGAAACGGTTCACCCCAATACCGTTGACGAGAGAATACCGCATCCCTCAAACGGTAATTCGTTTGTTTTTGTCCAATTCCACGTTCTTGTAATTCATGAATAGCCAGTTTGATCGCTTTCTTCACTTTCATTCCATTAAGGAATTCAGAATTGGTAATTATACCTGTTTTTTCGGCATAGGCTCCTTCTGTGATATCAACATTTTCAAATACGTTCTTGATTGGAATCTGAAATTTTGTTGCGAAATCCCAGTCGCGTTGATCGCCACATGGAACAGCCATTACAGCTCCAGTTCCGTATGAAGCCAATACATAATCTCCAATCCAGATCTGGATTTTCTCTCCTGTCAATGGATGAATCACATAAGCTCCAGTGAACTGTCCTGAAACATTCTTCACGTCCGACATGCGGTCACGCTCAGACTTCATTCCAGCGGTTTTCTTGTATTCTTCAACTTCAGCTTTGTATTCGTCAGTAGTGATTTGATCAACTAAGTCGTGTTCTGGTGCAAGTACCATAAAAGACACACCAAATATAGTATCCGGTCGTGTAGTAAAGACCTCTATTTTAGTGTCGTTCGGAACGTCAGGGTAAATATTCTCCCCCTCGCTCCCCCTCCAAAGGGGAAAGTGTAAACTCGCACCAATTGATTTTCCGATCCAGTTGCGTTGAATATCTTTAATTGCATCCGACCAGTCAAGATCTTCGAGACCTTGGAGCAATCGCTCAGCATAAGCCGTAATTCGCATCGACCATTGACGCATCAATTTTTGTTCTACGGGATGACCGCCGCGTTCAGATACACCGTTAACTACTTCATCATTGGCAAGTACAGTTCCAAGTGCTGGACACCAGTTCACCCATGAATCGGCAAGATATGTGAGGCGGTAATCCATCAAGATATCGTTCTGCTTTTTGGCATCAAACGACTTCCATTCTTCAGATGAAAACTCTTCTTCACAGTCGTGCACAGCATTTACCGTTGTATTTCCTTCCTTTTCGAAGATTGCTTTCAACTCTGAGATCGGTTGAGCTTTATCAGCATTGTTGCAATAGTAAGAATCAAATAACTGCTTAAAGATCCATTGCGTCCATTTATAGTATTCGGGGTTTGAAGTACGTACTTCACGATCCCAATCAAAAGAAAAACCAATTTTATCGAGTTGTTCACGGTAGCGTGTTACATTTTGCTCTGTTGTAATCGCTGGGTGCGTTCCTGTTGTAATCGCATATTGCTCAGCAGGCAAACCAAAAGAGTCATATCCCATCGGATGTAATACGTTGAATCCTTTCAATCGCTTGTATCGAGCATAGATATCAGAGGCAATATAACCAAGCGGATGTCCGACATGAAGACCTGCTCCAGAAGGGTAAGGGAACATTGTTAAACCGTAGTATTTTGGTTGATTTTCCTTTTCTACCGTTTTATAGGTCTTGTTTTCTTGCCAGTGTTTTCTCCACTTTTCCTCGATGGCGTTGAAATCGTATTGCATTGCTCTTGGTTTGAATTGGAGAGCAAAGATAAATAATTTAAGATAGGTATAAGAAGGTGATCGATCAGTTTAAATACTAAATCTGAATAGAGGTAGGGTCAAGAGTTAGCTCAATAAAAAAAACGCATTACCCTAAAAAGTAGAATAATGCGCGAATTAATTTTTTTTTAAATCTTATAACATTTCTATCGATTAGTCTGTAACATAAACCGAACCAGCAAAGTAATGACCATTGTCTTCAGTTTGAGACGATGAGCCCCCACCACAGATTGTGGCGTCATTAACAAAACCATTTCCCCCTTTTACAGCCTCAGCATTCTTGACTGCTTTTGCTTCAAACTTCTTTAGATTTTTCATAGCTATTTGTTTTTTATTACAATACTAAAGTAGAGGAAGATAGCATTATAATCTGGGTTCAATTGCTGAAATGTCGGTTTGAATTTGTGAATGGAAGTAATGATACTTTTTGATGGAGAGGGTTAATTGCAATTCGATCTCATCCCATTAGAACTAAGGCTAAGTTCATCTAATGTTTTACGGTAAAAGAGAAAGAATTCATATTTTTTTCACTCGTGATACGTAAAATATATTGTCCGTTAGAGAGCGCGCTTATATCGACAAATACTTTCTGTCCTTGCTCAAGTTTATATTGCTTAGGATCAACCTTTCTACCCTCCATTGAATAAATTTCAATTTGATTCAAATCTATATTATTCGATGCTATAATCAACGTTTGACTAGCAGGGTTAGGGTAAACTGCAATATCTTGACCACTGCAGTTGGATATGTTCAGATAGCATGAGTCAATGAACAATGTAATAGTTTCTGTTGAGACACAACCATTGGTGTCAACAACTTCTAAGGCATGCTCTATTGAACCAGGTGTGTTGGCAATACCTTCGTATGATTCTAAGCCAGAAACATCATCCCAAAAATACTGGTCGTAAATAGTGTTGTTTACGATTATCTCATATGTACTTCCTACACATAGAGGGTCGTCCATAGCCACGATTGAAGTGTTTGGGAAGATCTTTTCATAAAGGGTTATTTCTAAAGTATCACTCATTGCTGAGGAGCCACATGAATTGGTTACCTCTACATAGAATTCATAAATTCCAGGTGTCAGTTCATTTGTTATAAGCGTGTCATTACTTAATACGCTACCTGTTGACCAATCGTACTGATCATAATTGAAGATTGTTCCCAAAATAATTGTGTCGCCAATACAGTATGGACTAGATGGTGAAATGTTGAGAACGGGTTCTAAAAAGTCAGAATCTACATAAATTGAGTCAGTTGTATCGACACATCCAAAGCTATTCTCTACTATTGCCCAAACCCACTCTTCACTATTCAAAGTAATTTGAGAAGATGTTGACCCATTGTGCCATGCATATGAATCATAGTTTTGGTCTAGCGTAATATCAACAGTCTCTCCGAGGCAGAAGTTTGCAGAGCCATTTACCTGAACACTCGCATCAGGCGGATCATTGACTAATACTTCGAGTGTATCAGAGAAAGTACATCCATTATTATCGGTCACCATCAGGGTTATGGTATATGTTCCCGCTGTAGGATCTGAGACCATTAATGTATCGTTTGTTCCTCCAGTGGACCAATTGTAACTATCATATGTAAGTCCAGTTCCTAACTGTATTGAATCTGATCCAGCACAATAGTTAGCTTCTACACCTGTAACAGTAAGACTGTTGTCAGGGTAAACATTAATAGTTATAGTATCGGAAAAGCTTGGACAATTATTGGTGTCAGTCAAAGTAATTGAAATATCAAAGTTACCTTGATTATCATTTGTGAAGAGTAGTGTGTCATTAGCTGAGCCGTTGCTCCATTGCCAATTCGTAAAAGAAACTGGATTTGTTAGTACAAAAAGAGCCGAGTCTCCTCCACAAACTTCACTGTCTCCATCAAATTTAATCTTGGGTAAAATTGGGGGGCAAAACTTAGCTAAAAATACGTCAAAAGATCCACCACCATATATGGTTTGCTCAGCCCCATTAGAAGTCATATTATTCAGACTTGCAGTAATACCACTAACGTATAAATGAAGGTTGTCTTCGCGCAGAGCAATAGCTCTACCTTCATCAGCATCAGCTCCGCCGTAATATGAAGACCACTCTCTCTGTCCATTTTCATCGAAATATCCCAAATAGGCATCATAGTTCGCATCGTGATTGATTTGATACGCTCCTGCAGAGGCTATATTCGTTTGACTTTGAGTAAACCCAGTGAAAACTATACCCCCTCCTGGATGACTATCAATTTTAGTAATGTAGTCAGCTTCATTACCACCAAAATAACTTCCCCATGAAATTGTTCCATTAGGACCAAATTTAGCAATGAAATTATCATCAATACTCGATGGTGTAGCTTGGAAAGCATTATTATAAAAGATCTCGTTAGAACTGGTTGTATTTCCAGCTATGTAGATGGAGTCTTCGGAATCGACAGCGATACTGGTAGCTAAATCATTACCAGTTCCGCCGTAGTAGGTACCCCATGTTAATGTTCCTGAGGGAGAAAATTTTGCGATAAAAGCATCCGCACCTCCATTCAAAGATGTTTGATGAACGCCTGTATTAGAAGTATTAATAATACCATTCGTAGAAGTCGTGTAACCAGTCACATACAAATCATTGTTGCTGTCAATCCCTAAACCACTCCCATCATCATTAGCTGTTCCGTAATACGTTCCCCAAATTCTATTTCCAGTATTATCAAACTTAACGATAAAACATGCAGATGTCCCTAGAAAAAAGTCTTGATGTGAACCTGGGCTAGCAATATTACTTAGACTACTAGTGTGACCTGTACAGTATATATCGTTATTCTGGTCAACTACAACATCTGCAAAAAAATCATGCATTTCTCCAGCATAGTAGGTACTCCATACAAGATTTCCAGTTGTATCAAACTTCGCTAAAAAAGCTTCGTCAGCATCTACAACTGTTTCTTGATGTACCCCAGAAGTAGCCATATTCATACTGAAGGTATTTCCTGCAATAAAGACGTGACCATTATTGTAGTCTATTGCAAAGCCTCTGTCATAGAAATTACCTCCATAATATGTTCCCCAAATTTTATTTCCATTTTCATCATGTTTTATAATGAATACATCTGAAAAAGCATTAAATGTACCCTGATAGGTTCCCGTTGTAGCTATATTGTTAAGACTTTGTGTAAATCCTAATTGATAAGAATCCCCCTCCTTATCCAAAACAATGTCTTGTACTTGTTCTTGCTGTGAACCACCGGTATAGGTTCCAAAAAGACGTGTAGGTATAGGGTCAATAACTAAGGTCTCTAAGGTGTCTAATTTTTCGTTGTTGGCTAGCTCGAAGCCAAATGTTGAGTTGTCTATTTTTTTATAAAATACACTAACTTCCTTCTTGCCTTGCTTAGATTCAGTCCAGCTTAAGGGTATGTGCTCGTTCAAAGGATCAATTGAATTGTTGAAAGTGATTTTGTTAGTTGATATATTAGGCTTTTGGGACCCTTTAATTCCTAACTGTATGTCATTTATGTTCCCACCAGGATGAATTATGAAGTTGTATTTGAATTTCCCTTCTTCATTAAAAAGAAACTCAACGTCAATATTGGGATAAACATTTTGATAGGTAATTGATTTGCTGGTATGCGCTTCGTTGGATTGTCCCGACAAGAGGTATTTCTCTCGATGTGTTGATTCTGAAGGAAGTGTACTTATGTCATTTTTATTACAGTTTATAAATTGAATATCAATGCGTTCATATTCATAAATAAAAGGTTTTGATTCTTTTTTTAAATTTCCCTTTGGCTCATCTATTAATTTATGAAGTTGATAAGAAAATGAATGCTCATGTAACTGAATATATATGGTGCTACTGCATTGTCCCGCGTACAGGACGTTGGATTTGTCACCAAACTGATCTTTTATTTGACCCACATTTTCAGTAAAGTGTTGCCCCCTTACAATTGAAAAAATTGCAAGGAAAATGAGAAGCGAGGATACTAGTTTGAAGCTCATGTGTGATCATAATAACGCCTGAAATGACAATTTGGTTGTTTTATGTTTATTGTTTTTTTACAAAGAGCAACCCTTTTGTTTTTTTTTCGTTAGTTTAAAAAAACAATCTAAAAAATGAAAGTAACTCGTTTTGTTCTAGTTGCGGCTACCATACTACTATTTCTCAGTAAAAATGCCAATGCCTGTACTCCATATGGAACGCCTCAGGTAGCATATAATATTGTCGGTACAGATTTAAATGTCACAGTTACAAGCACCACAGGCTGGTCTTGTTGCTATGTCTATGAGTTAGAACTAATCTGTGATCAAGCGAATTTTAGTGGAACTGCACAGTACCAACCAAATTTCAACCTTTGTAAAAGCTCATCAGCCAACGCAAGTTATCAAGTATATACTATCGACATTTCTACGCTCTGTCCAGGACAAACGTATAAGTTTAGAGTGCGAGAAAAAGTTGAAACGTATAATGGATGGTTTAGTGCTTCGCCATATTCAGCCGTTCAAACATTCGTAGTGCCTGGTCCACAGTTGGATGTGACAGCAGCGGGAAATCCGCTTCAAATATGTCCGCCTCAATGTACAGATATTTCCGCTGTAGCAGTGAATAACTGCGCACCTGTAAATTACACTTGGGATCAAGGAGTTGGTGCAGGAGCAAATCATAATGTTTGTCCAACAGGTAATACAACTTATACGGTAACAGCTACGATGAACATTCCTTTTTGTCCGATTCCAGCTACAGCAACTGATCAGGTTACAATTACTTCCGCTCCTCTTGCCGAACCGGGTGTAGCATCTTTGGCACCCACACCAATATGTGAAGGTGAATCAACGAATTTAACGCTTGTAGGATACACAGGTAATATTCAGTGGCAATCTTCATCGACTTCTGGTGGACCATGGTCTGATGTTCCAGGTGCTACAACAGATAATTATAATACGGGTGCTTTAACGACTAGCACCTTTTACCAAGCGAAAGTATATACTTGTGACACAGTATACTCCAATGAAGTTTTTGTGGAGGTTTTTCCTAATCCGATTGCAGACTTTACAGCAGGTGATGTTTGTTTTAACGAACAAGTGTCCTTCAACGATCAATCAAATGCTCCAGGAAGTTCAATAAACAACTGGCTTTGGGATTTCGGTGACGGTAACACATCGGTACAACAAAGTCCGTCTCACACGTATGGAGCTGATGGGACTTACACCGTAAATCTAACTGTAGAAAATAATGTAGGATGTTCAGATGATGTGAATTTTGATGTAACTGTTTATCCTTTACCAGTGGCCTCTTTTGATTTTGATGAGGTTTGTGAAGATGAAAACACAACGCTCGCAAACACTTCAGTAGTTGCAGCGCCGAGTACTTTGGGCAACTCTTTCTGGGATATAGGAGAAGATGGTTTTGTTGATTATACCACTCAAGATGCATCGCATGCTTTTGGTTCTTTTGGAAACTACACAGTCGAATTAGTTATTGAATCGGACTTTGGGTGCGCTGACTCTATTGCACAATCATTTAATGTTTGGCCATTACCAGTGGTAGATTTTGATGCAAATCCACTATGTTTTGGAGATGTAACTGATTTTACCGATCAAACAACTGTTCCTTTTGGAGGGAATGTTGTTGATTGGGCTTGGGATTTTGGCGATGGTAATACCGAAAATATACAAAACCCATCGAATGAGTATACTACTCCAGGTGTTTACGATATCGAGCTTGTTGCTACAACAGATCAAGGATGTACAGACAATTTAATTGAACCTGTAGATATTTTTGCGCTTCCAACTGCAGATTTTACTGTTGATAACGAGTGCTTCTACGATGCTTTAAACTTCAATGATCAATCTTCAACTAGTGTGGATCAATGGGAATGGGATTTTGGAGATGGAAATACATCAAATCAGCAAAACCCATCTCATCAATATGCGTCAGCCGGAACTTACACGGTTGAGTTAATCGTAAATACCGCTAGTGGATGTGCTGATACAACGGAGCTGGATGTCACTGCATATGCACAACCAAGTGCTGAGTTTTCAATCAATCCAGTTTGTTTAAACAACAACTCTGTTTTTACAGATTTATCTGATATTACACCTGTTGATGGAGATAATATTACCAATTGGCAATGGGACTTTGATAACGGTAGTACGTCAACACAACAAAACCCTTCAAATGCATATGCAGCAGAAGGAATATTCAACGTATCTTTAACGGTCACAACTAATTTCGGTTGTGTAGATGTTTTTACAACAGATGCTGTAGTCTGGCCTTTACCTTCAGTTGATTTTACACCCGTTGATGTCTGCTTGGATTTTTCCACAGAGTTTTCTGATCAATCTACAATATCGAATGCCTTTACGAATAACAATCTAGTCGATTGGGAGTGGGATTTCGGAGACGGGAATGGTTCAAATGTTCAGAATCCAACACACACATATGATAACGAAGGGAATTATGATGCAAATTTGATAGTAACTTCTGGAAATGGTTGTGTAAATGATGAAACTATTCAAGTTACTGTTCACCCAAAACCAGTTGCAAGTTTCGCAGGTGTTAACCTGAGTGGTTGTGCACCTATTTGCCCAGAGATAACCTCAACATCTGTAGTTAGTGGCTCTTCAACTATTGTCAATTATGAATGGACACTGAGTGATGGAACTACAGCAGATGGCCCATCAGCAGTTTTTTCTGATTGTTTTGATAATCAATCAGGTAATTCAATATTCTATGGTGTAGAGCTAGAAGTTACTACTAGTGAAGGATGTACAAATACCTATACAGAGCCAAATTATATTGAAGTATTTCATAATCCAATAGCGAACTTCTTTTATGCTCCAGATGCTCCAGATGTACTTAATCCTGAGGTCTCATTTACAAATACATCGTCTTTTGCGGATAGCTATAGTTGGTCATTTTCAGGAATAGGTAGTTCAAATGATGTTAATCCAGTGATCGAATTCCCTACAGAACCGGAAAGCTATGATGTAGAGCTTGTTGCAAATACTGATGAAGGCTGTACAGATACTATACGAGGAGTCGTTGAGATTTTGGATAGAGTTATATTTTATGTTCCAAATACCTTTACACCTGATTCAGATAATTTTAACGAAACATTTCAGCCTGTATTCTTTAGTGGTTATGATCCCTTCGATTACAACTTGCTCATCTTTGATAGATGGGGAGAAATTGTATTTGAATCTAATGATGCAAGTATTGGATGGGATGGAACTTACGGCGCTGAAAGCAGTCGCATTGTGAGAGACGGAACCTATGTTTGGAAAATAGAGTTCAAGGAGACGATGACAGATAAGAGAAGAACGCATACTGGACATGTTAATGTCTTAAAGTAAATGTCTCTTTAAGTTTATTGCTTGTAAGCGGTGATGATCTGGTTTTAATAGAATTGGTTCTTGTTTAAGAGACATGTTTTCGAATTGCCGAGTAGTGCAAACGTCAATTTGGAACTAAGTCATTTACCGAGCGGTACGTACTCCTCGTGGTACAAGATTCGAGGTGTTTGGCGCCTAGAAAAAGGCGTTAAACTATAGTTGTTAAAAGCATTTGCAGAATCTAGTAGTAAGCTTATAACTCCTATCGAATTACTAAATTGTGTGTTTCAATACGTTTATTACTCACGATGCGAACTGTATAGGCGCCCTTCGCAAATCTATTCGCATCAAAGAAATGGTTCTTTTCTCCTACTGGGAAATCACCTTCAAAAATCGTTGCAACTTTTCTCCCCATAGCATCGACTAATTCGATTGTACCTGCTTCGTTTGTCCCAGCTTTAATAGGCACGACAGTGATTGCAGAAGCTGGGTTAGGATATACTTCCAAAGGGTTGAAATACTCTTCAGCGATGCTAGCAGCGCCATCATCAAATACGGTAAATTTCCAATACCCATCTGGCGCAGGCATTGGACGTGTAGCTGATTTACCTGAGATAGCCGTTGCTTCAATGTAATAATATACATCAACCTCACCGTTTTGAGCAGGAATTAAAGCTTGCCATTCTTCGTTTCCAATGTCAGTCATTGAGATACCCTGGTATGTTCCACCCGCACCAATTTTATAATATAGCGTTGCAGACTGTATTCCTGAGCGATGACTTATATATGCCGTGGCCAGATAGTCATTCGTATTATCATATGTATCTGTCAAACGTTGATGAGAAATGATTAACGGATCTTGGACGCCAACAGCATGTGTTATACAGTGAATAGCTCCACCAGAAGCGATTAATGATTCACCGGAATCATAATCTACGTTAACTCCCACGATATTGTAACCAGGCATTGCTTCTTCTAAAATTCTTTGCGCAATGGTATCATACTCTTCTCGATAGAAAGGAACAATAACTGTGTTGTTTACGAAAACTTGGTTTGCATAAGTTCTATAGTATCCGTTGTTATCTGGGTAAAGCCCTCCACTAGATGGTGGGGCAGGAATACGAATCACTTTGTAGGGATTTCCATATGTTGATGTATAATTGCTCAGGATGTATTGCAGGTTTGCTTCAATCTGAGGGCCGTCCGCTACACCATCAGGGTACTCACTCACAAGTAAAGTTTCTTCATCTAAAAATTTGATCTGCATGTCAATATGATCTATATCGTCATATGGAAGTCTTTCAACTTTGATATAGTTGTCTATACCCATAAAATCTTGAAAGATATCATTTAAGTCTTGCTCTGTTTTCACAGTTACACCAAACCCATTCCCAGGGCCGTTTTCATCCGTAATCAGTTTTGAAGAAATACTCGTTCCAAATCCATCCGACATATAGTTTCCGCCTGTTGCAATAACATCAGTGGGAGCCGTTGTCATTTGGTAGAGTGGAATATTCAAGAAGTTCGCATATGCTTCTGGTGCTCCATTATCTAAAGGTCGAGGACGGTTGTAAATCCAATCTACCAAGATTAGTGAATCGTTCCAATCCTTATAAACAGTATTAGCTGCATAATCACGCATCCAAATGGAGTTGTAATCACGATCTAGATAGACTACGCTGTCTGTTGGTACACCAGCATTTTGAAGCGTGTTTTCGACATTGGCCTCATTTGGTGTTATGATAATGACCTTACATTCATTTACAGCTGCTTGAACTATTCCTGTTAATGTGTTTTCATAATTTGGAACCCAAGTAACTAAAAGGTATTCAATCTGCTCCCATTCAGCCATTGTCCTCAAGTTTCCCTGAGGTGGTGCGGTAATACCTTTTTCTAAAGGATTAGTCACAAACTGATAAGTAGGCATAATCTGCTCTTCTTCTGCAGTCAACCATCTGGGAAGAGGTTCATTCTGCGAAAAAACCGAGAAAATAGAAAAAAGTAGCGTTAAAAGTAGCGTTATCTGTTTCATCATGAGTTTAATTTAATAGCAATATACTTAGATTGCTACGGTTCCACAAAAAGAAATTGATGAAAGGTTTATTAGGTATTGAACATAGCCTTATTTTTGTTGACTCGGATACAATTTCTATGGTTGAAGAAGTATTGAGTTTGTTTGCTCAAGAGGGTAATATTAAAATTGCAAAACAGCAATCTGCATACATGAAAAACAAGTTCGCGTTTTTCGGTATAAAATCTCCTACTCGTAAGGAAATACAGCGACCGTTTCTAGAGAAGAAAAACTTACCTGAAAAAGGTGAAGGGTTTAATATCGTTGAGAATCTGTGGATGGAGCCCCAGAGAGAACTGCATTATTTTGCAATGGAATTAATGTATAGATATAGGAAAGAGTTCGAAAAAGAAGATCTTCATTTTATTGAAGAATTAATCCTTCAAAATTCATGGTGGGATTCAATTGATTTTATTGCACCAAAAATATTAGGAGAATATTTTTTAAGATTCCCAAAGGAAAGAAAGCATGCGGTTGATCGCTGGATTCTAAGTGATAATATTTGGCTCCAACGAAGTGCTATTCTTTTTCAACTGAAATATAAAGATAGCCTTGATAAGGATCTACTTACTTATGTGATTGATCAACTCAAGGATGAAAAAGAGTTCTTTATTCGTAAGGCTATTGGGTGGGTACTCAGGGAATATAGCAAGGTAAATCCAGTCTGGGTTAAAGAATTTGTGCTATCAAATGAACTTCAACCATTATCAGAAAAGGAGGCTCTCAAATATATAATGAAAAATGTACGGTAGAATCCTTACTCAACGACATCTACAACAGTATCGTATTCCATCTCCTTTATCTTAAACTCCTCATTTTTAGGATCGAAAACACGACAGGCATCAATAGGTTTAGCATAAATGTGAAGTGTCATGGCACGTTGGTTGAATGGATTACGAATCTTGTGGAAGCCCATTCTGTCGTGCATGTACGAAATCTTACCTTCAGATAGTGACATGCGATGTGTTTCTTTTAGATCGCCATTTTCGTCTTCCTTAACACGAATCTCTTCCACTGTTCCAGCGATTTGATAAACCCAGCAATCCTGACCTCCATGACCATGTATAGGGGTCTCAGCTTCTTTGTCCCAACAAAGTAGAAGCAATTCGTAATCATCCGTCCGGGCAACACAATTTCGAGTATATCCTTCATTTGACCATGTCGCATATTCTCTGAATGCAGCTGCGTTGAGTTCTAGACGACTAATAATTTTAGCCTGTTCTGACTTCTTGGCGTTGTCTAGCTCTTCTGCTAAAGCTTCTATTGTTTTTATGCTATTCATCTTGTAACTTTAGGGATTCGTTGTGGGATATAACTTTCAGAATCTGTATTTTTAGCCGAAAATACGGAAAAATGAGCGTTTTTGAATACACAAATGGTGAAAATGGTCCAAAAACTGACTTTTTTCAGAAGAAAACGCATATTTTCAAAAAAAATAAAATGGAAAAATCATTATCTCTTTTTAACGAAATAGCTCAACAACTGTTGAATGATGAAAAAGAACACCCAATGGCAGAGCATGTGCCTGCTGATGAACTTTACGACAAACTAGATTTATCTTTGGATGATGATCCAATTGATGATGAGCGCTTTCAGAAAGCCTTGAAAGAACTCGTGTTAAAAACACCTCGAACCGCTACAAATGCGTTTTTTAATCAATTATTTGGAGGACGAAATGAAAAAGCTGTTCTCGGTGATCTTTTAGCGGTTATCCTTAATAATTCAATGTATACTTATAAAGCGGCAGGTCCTCAAGTGGGAGTTGAAAAAGCGATAATTCGCGAGATTTGTGATTTGATAGGTTGGGATGAAAATTCTGATGGAACTATTGCAACAGGTGGTTCAATGACAAACTTCATGTCAATGCTAATGGCAAGAGATGCTTTCGATCAGAAAGTGAGATTCGAAGGTGTCAAGGGAAAGATGACAGTTTATACTTCAAAGGAATCACATTATAGCATACCTAAGAATGCCGCTTTTTCTGGTATCGGAAGAGATAACGTTCGTTTTATTCCTACAAATAAGGTAGGTCAAATGGATGTTGAAGTGTTGAAAGGAACCATTGCGGCGGATAAAGCCAATGGATTTAATCCAGTTCTCGTGAATGTGACTGCAGGAACAACAGTGCTTGGAGCATTTGATGAAATAAATGCAGTCAGTGAGATTTGTGAACAAAACAATATATGGCTTCACGTCGATGGAGCTTATTGTGGATCAGTACTTTTTAGTAAAAAATACCGTCATTTGATTGATGGTATTGAGAAGGTAGATTCTTTTAGTGTGAATGCACATAAAATGATTGGAACTCCTCTCACATGTTCTATTATTGTTTCAAAAGACAAAGCACATTTACGGGATTCTTTTGCAAATGATGCGAGCTACTTGTATCAGACAGATCACGATGAATTCAATTTAGGTAAAACATCTTTGCAATGTGGGCGAAGAAATGATGCGTTAAAATTCTGGACGTTATGGAAGAGTGTTGGAACAAAAGGATTAGCAGATATAGTTGATCATCAATTTGCGCTAGCAGATACTGCTCGTCAGTATATAGAGGATAATCCAGACTATCAGTTATATAGTTATGATGAATCAATTTCGGTTTGCTTCAATTATAAGGGTATTCCAGCTCGGGATATCTGTACACGTCTTTATGAGGAATCTGAACTGATGGTAGGATATGGTTCTTTTGGAGAGGATGAGTTCATTCGCTTTGTAACTATAAACGCACAAAATGATCATGAAGATATTTTGAACTTCTTCAAGACTATGGAACAGTTCGTGGAAGATCACGAGATGGATAAAGCGGTACCTTCTTAAAAACCGAACTTATGATCACTAAGATTATCGCACTTACCCTTTATGTCGCAGTACTATTCATCATTGGAATAGTGGCGTCGCGAAGGATTAAAAGTATGAGTGATTTCTATGTGGGAGGCAAGAACATTGGTTTTTGGGCTGTAGCTTTCTCCGCTCGAGCAACTGGCGAATCTGGTTGGCTACTGTTGACTGTTACGGGTATGGGAGCTCTTGTGGGAGTTTCTGCTTATTGGGTAGTAATCGGTGAAGTACTTGGTGTTGCTATTTCATGGCTGGTCATGGCTAAACGTTTTAAGAGGAAAACAGACGAGTATAATTCTATTACGGTTCCAGATTATTTAGTGAGTCACTTTAAATCTAGTACAAACTGGCTTCGAGGCATAGCAGCTACAGTTTTGTCTGTTTTCGTTGTGATATTTGTGAGCTCTCAAATTGACGCCACTGGAACTGCTTTTGAATCCATGTTAGGTACGAACTATTTTGTTGGCGCCCTCATCGGTTTTTTTATTGTTTTGATTTACATATTTATTGGTGGATTTGTAGCAGTTGTATGGTCAGATCTTTTCCAAGGATTACTAATGTTTATAGGTCTTGTCATTCTGCCTATAGTGGCTTGGTTTACTATGGATATCGATGGCAGTGTAACTGAAAACCTCACGCAAATTGATCCTAACCTAACAAATATTTGGGGAGGTGATGACGTCATGTTGAACACGTTCACAATTATTGGTTTTGCCATGATTGGGCTAGGGTTTTTAGGTTCGCCACAGGTATATGTAAGGTTTATGTCTGTAAAGAATGAACAAGAAATAAACAAGGGGTCATGGGTAGCAATATTATTCACTCTAATTACCGATGCAGCTGCTGTTTCAATTGGTGTGTTAGCTCGAATATTCTTTACAGAAAATGGTCAAGACCCTGAAGCTGTGTTGGGTACGGGGGGAGAAGATGTTCTCAATATGATGACGGCAGAGTTCTTACCCTTAACAATAGCAGCCATTTATATAGCTATTGTACTTTCAGCTATTATGTCTACTGTTGATTCTTTGTTGGTCATTGCATCGAGTGCTATTACACGAGATTTTTATCAAAAAATATTTAAACCTAATGTCGACAAAAAGAAGCTCGTTCGAATTTCCAGAAATGTGACCTTAGCTATGGCTTTTATTGCTTTAGGTATTGCTGCAATTATGGAGTTGGTCTCGCCTGATCGGGAATTATTCTGGGTGATTATTTTCGGTTGGTCGGGCATCGCCGCTACTTTTTGTCCTGTTATTATATTATCACTTTTCTGGAAGGGTTATTCTGAAAAAGGAGCGATTGCTTCCATGATCAGCGGATTCCTTTGTGTACCTATATTTAAATTTGTTGTCCAGGAAATTGAAGGTGTTGGTATTTACTTCGAAAAAATGGACGTCTTATTTCCGTCTTTCGTTATTGCGATGATCGTTGGGTTTATCTTTTCTAAGATTTATCCTCCCAATGCCACGTTGACAAATGAAGTATTAAATAATGATTAATATGAGACTACTTACTACACTACTTTTATTTGTTGCATTTGGTTTTCTTTCTAATGCACAGACAGGGACTATGATATCAAATAGTTTCCTTCACAACGGAGTAACCAGAGAATACAAATTGTATGTGCCTGCATCTTACGATGGGAATACTGCAGTACCATTGGTTTTTAATTTACACGGTTATACTTCCAATATGGATCAACAAATTGTCTATGGTGATTTTCGTTCAATAGCAGATACGGCCAACTTTTTAGTGGTTCATCCCAATGGTACATTTGACGGTGGAGGCAGTCGTTTTTGGAATGCTTTTGCAGCACCAGGAGTGGATGATATTGGTTTCTTGTCTACTTTGATTGATACAATTAATAATGACTATAACTTAAATTTAGATCGTGTTTATAGTTGTGGAATGAGTAATGGTGGGTATATGAGCTACGAATTGGCTTGTCAATTAGGAAGTCGAATTACAGCCGTTGCTTCAGTAACAGGAACAATGACGACTCCTAGAATGACTGCTTGTAATGCTACTAAACCAACTCCAATCATGCAAATACACGGAACGGCAGATGCAACAGTACCTTATAATGGAAGTACTGGAAATGAGAGTATACCAGATGTCGTTGATTACTGGGTAAGTCAGACGAACTGCAACCCAACAGCGAATATGACAAATGTTACAGATAATGATCCGAACGATGGATGTACTGCAGAACATTATGTTTACACTGGAGGAGATCAAGGGACAACAGTTGAGTTTTTTAAAGTCATAGGGGGAGCGCATACCTGGCCAGGAGCACCTGTGAATATTGGAGTAACAAATCAGGACTTAGACGCCAGTATAGAAATCTGGAGGTTTTTTAGTCAATATTCTTTAGAGCAATTGGCTGACTTAAATGGGATCCCAGTTGTACCTAATGTAGAGATCTATCCTAATCCATCGAGTGGAAATTTCGAAATTCTTGTTTCGAATGCTGCTAATGCAAAGTTAGAGGTCGTGGATGCTTTGGGAAGGTCAGTTTACAGTTCAACAATTGGCAAAGGCCAATTATCATTAGAACTCAAGAAAAGCGGAATGTACTTTTTTCACATCAAGAGCTCAGGAGAGTTGATTACAAGAAAAGTAATCGTTAAGTAATTAGTTACAGTTTTTACAAACTCCTTTGGCTTGAACTTCTACTTCGTCAATTTGAAATCCAGGTAATTTAATTTCAGGAAGTTTACTTACTTCTACACAATAAACTTCCTCACATTTGCTGCATTGAAAATGTATATGGTTATGCTCGTGTAGTCCATCATCATGGTTACAAACTGGATCACAAAGCGCCATCTTTTTGATGTCACCAGGCATTACGATTTCATGTATCACACCATTATTGATAAATGACTTTATTGTACGGTAGAGTGTGATTCGATCGTGTTCTCCAAGTGTTTCCTCAATATCTTGAGCGGAAATAGCGTGTTCATTGCTTAGGAATATGGCAAGCACTTCTTTTCTAAAAGGTGTAACTCTTAATTTCTTAGTTTTTAAAATTTTCTCTTCCATACTTGCAATGTTGTTGCATTTAGTTTTATATTTGCAACATGGTTACATTTACAAAGATAGTATTATCAGGTTTGATAACCTTATTTTTGGCAACTTTTGCGCTGAGTCAGAACCTCGAAGGTAGAATAGTTGACGCTGAAAACAAGAAGGGTGTACCTTTTGCAAAGATAAGCTTTCCTTCTTTTTCTCTGAATACTTCATCTGATTCACTAGGGTACTTTACTTTGTCCAATGTTCCTAATACGCGCACTAAAGTAAAGGTAACTTCTTTTGGATATGAGACCATTTTAAAGGATGTTACACTTTCATCGGATTCTTTAATCATATTGATTCAGCCAAGTCATACTGTTTTTGAAGAGGTAATTGTTACGGCATCTGAAGGAAAATTGCAGCGTGAGAATATTACGGCGGTAGAGGTCTTGTCGAGAAAAGAATTGTTTGCAACAGGTGCTACGAATCTTGGCGAGGCAATAAATCGAATTCCAGGTGTTCAAAGTTCATCGGTGGGAATGGGAATTTCAAAACCTGTTATTCGCGGACTGTCTGGAATGCGAGTTGTGACCTATAACAACGGTTTGCGCATTGAAAATCAACAATGGGGTCAAGACCATGGTCTGGGAGCGTCAATGGTTGGCTTGGACAGGGTAGAAGTAGTCAAAGGTCCTTCTTCGCTTTTATATGGTTCTGATGCGTTAGGAGGGGTTATTCAAATGATAGACGAACCCTATATCCAAAAAGGTCAAACTGAAATCAAAGCATCTACGCGATTTGAATCGAATTCTTTGGGTACAACGAATGAGGTCGGTGTGCGCATGAATAATGGAAAGTTGAAATTGAATATGCATGCTAACTTTATTAATCATGCTGACTTTCAATTACCGAATGGTCAATTTATTCAAAACTCACGTTACTGGGGAACAAATTTCAAAGCGAATGCTGGTTATAGAAAAAAGAACTATGTACTAAATATTCGTTATCAAATGATGTATAATCGCATCGGGATTCCTGGACATTCGCATAATGAAAATCCAACCACGATTGAATTCATCAGAGATGAAAGAGGTAGACAGGGAACGCTTCCTGCACAGTTTATTTTTAACAATTACTTACTCATTGATAACAAGTTCTTTTTCGACCGTTCGGAGTTAATGATTCAGTTAGGAAATACGAATAGCAGCCTCCGTGAACACGATGAGAAAGTAACAGTTCCATTTACGCATCTTAATTTGAATAATAGTACTTACAATATTCGTTACGACTATAAATGGACAGATAATCTTGTGTTGAAGACAGGCGTACAAGGTATGGTTCAGTTGAATAGAAATTTCTTCCCAACAGAGTCTTTTCTTATTCCTGATGCAAACACCATTGATAATGGAGCATATACAATGTTGAATTATGAATTTAATAAATGGGATTTTCAAATTGGGGTGAGATATGACCGCAGAGATATAAATACTTTTCAAAGAGCGGGAGTTGACTCCTCCATCATAGAGAATATAGATGACACGCCAATCAGTCGATCATTTGATCAAATGAATTATGCAGCCGGTTTTGTAAGAAATGATAAGAATACTACGTTTAGGTTTAATGTTTCTAGTGGATATCGAGCGCCACATTTAGCTGAATTGAAAGCAGATGGTTTTCATCATGGCTCGCTACGCTACGAGCAAGGTGATGCGAGTCTAGTTGCTGAGCAAGCTTTGCAGTTTGATGCAACAATGGAGCTTCATTTTGATCATTTTGAATTTATAGTGAATCCTTATTTCAATCGCATTGAGAATTTCATCTATTTATATCAAAGTGATCAGTTTGCTGGTAGTTTCCCAATTTTTGAATTCCGACAGGCTGATATGGCATATTTATATGGAGGAGAAGCAGGTTTTCATTACCATCCGCACCAGTTGCACCGTTTACACCTTGAATCAACATTTTCGTTGACTATTGCAGAGCGGGCAAATGGAGCGCCGATTAACTTAATTCCGCAGCCTATGCTCAATACTCAGGTGCGTTTAGAGATTAAGAATAAGGGTAAATTTAGTATTGAAAATATCGTAGTCGAGCATCAGTACTTTCTCCCGCAAAATCGAGTTGGATTAAATGAGCAGCCTACAGTTGACTTTCACTTGATCAATGTTGCTGCCAATTTTGAAATAGGAAGCTTAGATAAATGGTCAGGTTCGTTTGGTGTTAGAAATGTATTGAACACAGATTACATAGGTCACTTATCAGCTTTAAAAAATCTGGGGTTGAATCAACCTGGAATCAACTTCTTTGGAAGTATCAATTATGTATTTAATAAATCAAATAAATAACGTTATGAAAAAGTCAGTTAAACTAGTATTACCAATCGCAGCGGGATTACTTTTCTTTGCAACTTCTTGTAAAAAATGTGAGGAATGTCACTATGACGGACCAAATGGAGAAGTTGAGATAGGTGAGTTGTGTGACGAAGAGTTGGAAGATAGAGAGCAAAATGGTTATGCTGCTAACGATACAATTTACGAAGTTCATTGCCACGAGCATTAAACTAGTAAATAGCGGTTCTCAAAAGTTCGTTTGGGACCGCTATTTTATTTTTATTTCTACTCTTCGATTTGCTTGTATTTGAAGGTCGTTTTCAGGTTCAGGGTAAATCATTTCAGAATTCCCCATCCCTTTAACGGATATCCTATCCGGATCAATACCACTTGATTCAAGGTAGTCTTTTACCCGCTTGGCTCTTTTTTTAGAAAGTCGCTTCGCTTTCCAATTATTCTTACCTTCTTTAAAAACGTGACCAACAACTTCAATATTGACACTTTTGTTTAGCGCCATAAAGTCTCTAAGTCTTCTTATTTTGTTTTTGGCTGACTCTAATAGAGCATCGCTTTGTGATTCGAATTGAAGGCCTTCAAGTTCAATTTGATCATTTCGCTTAACTGGACGTAAAGCTATGAGCAATGTATCTGAAGTTGTATTTCTTCTCGAAAAAGAAACATCTTTAAAAAAATAACCAATTGCGTTGATTTCCATATCGAAAGCCAAATACTCGCTATCTGGAAATAGTAAAACATTTGCATCGTAAAGCGCGTTGTAGCTCTTTGTGTTTTTGACGATTATTGAACCTTCCACTGGAAGTTTAGTTTCTGAATCAATTACCGCAACTGTAAATTTTTCCCCGGTTCTATTCTCGCGTAAATCTTGAATTTTCCTTAACGAATTTATTTGTTCCTTTGATCTCTGGTATTCATAAGTTGAAGTAATATTAAAAGAAGGAGTTCCTTCCACTGTAGTGTTCAAGTATAAATAATAAGAGCGATTTTTTAGTATTTGAAGGTCTATACTAACGATAACGTCGCTATCCAATGCGGTAGACTGAAAAGAGATTATTCCATCGCCATTGTGGATGCTGCTGCATTTTTGATTTTCGGCAACTTCGAAAACAACAACTTCTGTTGATTTGGGTAGATCACTAATATTTACTTTAAATAGCCCATTAAGGTCATGATCAACCCTCAACCAAAGTGTATTGAACGTGTTAATCTCTAGCTGATCAGAATAGGAAATAACATCATTGTTGAAACCAGCCTTACCAGTGAATTCAGCTTGGAAAGTGCTTTCTTTCTCAAGTAGAACCGCACCAAAACAATCGCCAATATTTTCAGAATCAATAAATTGCTGAGACATTACTACGGGCAGAGATATAAAAAACAAGAGCGATAAAATAAACTTCATTAAGGTTTGATAATTTTAACTTCAACACGTCTGTTTGCTTGTTCTTGCCAAGTGAATTTTGGTTCCGGATAAAGCATAAATTCATTGCCAAAGCCAATGGCTTCCATTCTTTTTTTGTCAATTCCATTTTCCTCTAAATAGTCCATAACCTGTTTTGCTCTTGCAGCAGATAGTCGTTTTCCCGCAAACGAATTTTCTCCGGTAGAGTGCACATGACCTTGAATTTGAATATGAATTTCAGAGTTCAAAGACATAAAATCTCTCAATCTTCTTAGTTTTTGATCTGCGCCACTTGCAAAGTCACTGCTACCCATATTAAATTGAATTCCTTCGAGTTCGATTTTTTTGCCAGGAGAAGCAGGTTCTAGCCAAATAATCATTTCTTCAGATCGATCGCCTTCCAGACTTAACTCTTCATCACGAAAAAAGTAACCGGGAGCATCAATCTTCATATTGATATTTGTTCTCTTACCCAAAGTAAATATGAAATCTGTGCCCATGTAGAGTCCATTTTTCTCTCTTGAATCTTCAATAATCAATTGCGCATTAACAGGTAAACCAGTGGCTCGATCTCTCAGCCTAATTATTAAATCTGTTTTTGTTTCATCCGAACGATGATCCTTAATTTTAACTTGTTTGCGAATGTCTGTTTCAGATATTCCTTTTCCTTCATAAGTTATATTTAAAAATAGTTTTATTCTTTCTTGAACTGAGTTGTTGAAAAATAAATGGATTTCTTCGCCCGCCTTTAAGGAAATACCATAGAGGTACTGATTTTCTGGAGTTGGGTTTTTGTTTAGCCCAAATGAATCTTTTGAATTAACTTGTAGTAATCTCTCAATCTCAGCACCACCAGCTTCAATTGCTCCACAAAAGTCGCTTTTATCTGATTTAAATACGACGAAATCCATATTGCCCTTTTGAGCAAATGCTTCCATAAAAAAAACACCATCGTAAGGCGCGACAAAAGAGGACCAGAGCGAATTTGTTTCAGTCATTTTGGTATTCAAACTTGGAAACCCTTTGATATCTTTCTTATCTCCAATACGTCCAGTAAATTGAAGTGTGAAATCACCAGGATGATCTATAAA
>CBFHXS010000001.1:0-90047 GCA_965659845.1 Brumimicrobium sp. | reverse complement strand
ATCCCATTTCGGTGCATTTTCTACAATTTTAAGGAGTTTATCCTCCCAGTTTTTTATTGAGCGTATTTGCCTTCCCGGTTTTGCGAAGAGACGATATAAAACTGATTTGTTTTTTTGAAGTATCCCGCTTAAATCTCCCTCCCAATGTTCGTTTATATTGACTAACTCTGTTGAACCACCGACTGTCAGAATAGAAGATTTAAAGAATTTTGGTGGAAGGTTAAGTTCATGAAGAGCTGCCAGCTGTTCAAGACTTGTTTTCTGAAACTGTTTTATCATCTTATCGGAAACAGGGATTTTTTTTGACCCCCCTTCTGTGGTTCCAGATGTCAGAGCATAATAAATAGTATCTCCTCCCCAAACAACGTTCTTTGAACCACACAACTGATATTTGAGAAACTCTTTATAAAGCCTTTCATAGGTGTAAATAGGTATATTATCACTGAATTCTCTTTGAATTGTCTCTTCGGAAAAAGTAATCAACCTTGAAAAATTATAGATTTTGCCAAAGCTCGTCTTTTTGCTTTTAGTCAATAATGACTTGAGAACTTTTGTTTGTTGAGGGTGATTGTTTTTATTCTTTAACCTATATTCATACGAAGCACGCGTCGTGTTTTTAATTAAGCTTCCTACAATCGTCATAATTATATTTTACTGACAAAAAAACTTGAAAATCAGGTGTTATCGATTATCTGTACGTTACGTATTAGTTAAGATATCTTAGCCTCTATTAAAAAAATAATTAGTAATATTAATGCGCTAAATAATGTGGCCGCATATAAACATTTGTTTACTTTTGCGGCTAGACTGTTAAAACCAAAACTAATTATGTCTGACAAAAGTTTTATTGTTCCCCACGACTTCTCGGAAGTGGCGGACTGTGCGTTGAACCACGCAATGGCTACTGCTAAGGTTGTTGGAGCAGAAGTATTTGTTCTCCATGTTGTTGCAAAAGAAAAAGCAATTAGCGGAGCTGAAAAAAAGCTGGCTTCCTTGATCAGTGAAAAAGATTCCGACGGAGTGAAGTTAACCCCAAAAGTAAGGGTAGGGAATATCTTTGATGATATAGGAGATTTCGCTGCTGAACACCATGCTGAACTCATTTTTATGGGAACACACGGAGCTTCTGGTTGGCAACACATCGCTGGTTCTCATGCGCTAAAAGTAGTAACTCACTCATCAGTTCCTTTCATTATTGTTCAACAAAAGCAAGTTGGTGAAAATGGATATGATGATATCGTTGCCCCTCTTGACCTCAATAAAGAAACAAAGCAGAAACTTGCTATCGTTGCATCAATGGCAAAGTACTTCAAATCAAGAGTACATGTTATTACACCTGACGAATCAGACGAGTTTTTGAAGCACAAAGTTCAGGCAAATGTTAAGTTCGCTAAGAAGTTTTTCTCAGAACGTAATATAGAAATGACTGCAACATTAGCTCCAAGTAGTGGGTTTGATAAAGAAGTTGTTAAACTTGCTGTAAGTAAGGATGCTGATTTAATTGCAATCATGAATCAGAATAAAAGTAATTACCTAGGAGCTTTTGGTTCTAATTACGAGCAGTATATGATCACAAATGATGCTCAAATACCAACACTAGTGGTTAATCCAATAGAAACGCCTTACGGAAGTAGTGTGCTATTCTCTTAGAGTAAAAGAATTATAAAATAAAGTATGCCGTTATCTAATTATAGATAGCGGCTTTTTTATGAACTCTTGTTTAAGACAAATGATAAAAGCCTATTAGTCTGCGTAATCGCCTTTTTTTATTCGAGCTTTAATCTCCTCTAGATTTTGCTTTTTCTTAGCTTTTCTCGTCTCTATGGAAGTATGTGTAAAGTATCTATGCTGAGTTAAAAAACTAACTTGTATTTCATCCCACTTTTTATCACTATCAATCTTTCCATGCTCCTTAAGTTCAAGACGCAATCTATCTGCTATTTCATGAAAATCATCTCTACCTAAATAATCTAAGTCAGCATCACAGATTATTTCCTCTAATTTATTCTTCGGCTGATGAGGTATTTGGGTTACATAAATGAGTTCCTTAATCCTTTCAATATGTGCTGAAGTATAACCAAAATTTGGTAAAATTTCTTCGGCCATACGAGCACCGATAGGTTCATTTTTATCATATTTTTCAACAAACCCGGCATCGTGGTATGATGCTGCGGACTTCAACAAAAAGAGGTCTTCATCAGTAATTCCTTCTCCAATAGCAATACGTTCTGCTTGTCTCGTTACATCTTTGGAGTGGTCGTACGAATGATAATGTAGTTTTGAGCTTAGCTCTTTCTTTAACTTAGAAAGAATAAAACGTTCTGCCTTATAATAGTTTATCTTACTATAATGATGCAAGTTGACTAGCTTATGGAAAGCATCATTTGGCTCAACACCCTTGCCATTTAAAGAGAGTTCAGGCTTTATTGATATAACTTCATACATCATTATCTTAAGCCCACTTTTACTTACAACCTTACCTACTTTTTTACATTCAAAGTAAGGCTCTATATGCTCAAACGTATCTTCCGTTACTGCTATCGTCTCGGGATCGCACATTTGCTCCATTCGTTGAGCTCTATTCACTGTGCTTCCCCAAACATCATATGCATATCTTTTTGTTCCTATAACACCCGCTGAAACTGCTCCTGTATTAATTCCTATTCGCAATTTCCAGTAAGGTTCATTTCTTTCGATCATTTTCTCTTTTTGATCGAGCATATATTGCTTTATCTGAACCGCCGCAAGAACCGTATTAATAGGGTTTGTTTTATTTCTAATGGGAACCCCCCCTGCACACATATATGCGTCTCCAATTGTCTTTATCTTCTCTAAATCATTCTTTTCTATAATATCATCAAACTTCCTAAAATGTTTATCCAGGATCGTTACAAGATCCTTTGCTTTCATATTTTCTGAAATTTTTGTAAACCCAACGAAGTCAGTAAACATTATTGAAACCATACTAAAGTCCCGTGCAGCTGAACGTCCGTCTTTCTTCAATTGACTAGCTGTCTCTTTTGGCAAAATATTATTTAATAATCTTTCTGATTTCTCTTTTTCTTGAGCAAGCTCTTTAGTTTGAGCCTCAAGCCGTGTTTTTTGATGCTCTATTTTTTCAGTCTTTCTTCTCAACTCTCTTGTCCGTTCAGCAATCTTCATTTCAAGTTTTACCTGCTGTCTCCGCTCCTTATCAATACTCTTTCTGACCATTAATAGAACAATTAAAAGTATTATTACTCCAATTGTAACTAAAAACCACCAGGTTAACCAAAATGGTTTTTCTACCTCTATTACAAGTTTTGCAGGCGCCTCATTCCAAGTGCCGTTCATCGTTCTAGCATAGACAGAAAGTTCATAAATACCTGGTGCAATACTGGCAAACCTAAGCTCATTATTAGCTCCAAGCTCCTCTTGAACGTCATCGTCTCCCTTCATTGTATATTTATATTCTATACGCTCAGGATTACTTAAATCGTTGGCAAAAAATAATAGCTTAAGGCTACGTTTATTGTAGGGTAAAATAATTTTTTCGGTGTAAGCAATACTTTGACTTAAAATTTCGCTATTGTGTGGAAAAACCTTTTCATTTTCAACCTCTACACCTGAGAAATAAACCTTTAATTCACTTTTCTTCTCAAAAGCTTCTTGAGGTGCTATATAATTGTAACCCAGTATTCCTCCGAAGTAAATCTCACTGTTTTTAGCCACGAAACTCGCCCCCAGGTTTAACTCATTACTCATTAAACCATCTTTCTCTGTAAAAATATTAAAGTGTTCGCTCCGCATATTCATTGCAACAACGCCTCTGTTGGTGGATAACCATATGTGTTGCGGGTCTGTCGAAGACCACTCCACTCCATAAATCACATTATTCGGAAGACCCTCACTCTTTCCATAGTGCTTTATTTGTTGATTTTTGACATCATATTTAATAAGCCCGTCTCCTAATGTTCCAAACCAGTATACTCCTGGTTCTGTTTCAAACTCACTTGTTAAGTAGTCCTTTGTCAACTTTTGAAGTTGATTAAACTTTTCCGGTTTTCTAACCTTATAATCTCCCTCAACTTTTATCACCTCATAAAGTCCCCCTGAACTAGGTGCTGCGTAGTAACGACCTTCCTCTGACTTAAAAACAAGTCTACATGGACCAGGGCCTAATGTACCCGACTTTTTTGGTTGATTATATATATAATTGAATGATCGTTCTTCTAAGTTTAGAATTGCTAAACCTGCTCGAGTTCCAATTATGTAAACACCCTCTTCTACAAATGGAACAATGTTGTATGTTTTATCAAACCCTCTCTGAGTTTGAGACGCGTGTTTTAGCTTTTTAAACTCATAGTTATTAGGGCTATTAGTATCATAAGTGAGCTCAAAAAGTCCATCAACACTCCCTACAAGCAACCTTCCATTGCTAACAAACTTGACGGTTAATGTTGTATAATCTTCATTATTGTTTGATTGCCTCATGAAATGGTGATAAATATGCTCGCTTTTATCAAACATTGTTACACCATGGTCTGCAGCGACAAATAAAAACCTTCCTGACTTATCTTCGTCAAAACCCCAAATATTTTGAGACGGAAGTCCTTTTGATAAGTCTGCTGAAAACCCAACACCCCGAAAACCAAGATTTACAGGGTCAAAACTACTTAGACCTCTTTGTGATGCAATCCATATTATTCCCTGATTGTCTCTGTATAGCTTACTTATCTTATTAGACATTAGAGAGCCTTTTTGAAAAAAGTCGGCCGTGTAGTTCAACACACTTATACTGTCTCTTCCAATGCTTGAGATTTGATATAAACCTTTATTTTCAGAAGCCACTAAAACCTTGTCCTTATTCAGATATAAAGCATCAACAATGTTTATATTATTGACAGTATCAAAGAGAGTTTTATAGTTCTCGAGTTTTTCTGCTTCTTTATTGTATACAAATGCCCCTTGATTAGTAGCTAACAAAAGAATATTGTCGGGATGTTCTATAAATCCATTAATTACAAAGTCACCCTTTACAGCTGGTTTTATCTTTTTTGTCGTCGTAAAGTTAAAATCAGTTATTAAAACTCCTTGAAACTCACTAACTATGATGAGTTTAGATCCATTAACTTTAATATCAACTATTTTAGAATCAAACGTCTTTTGATCTTTTAATATGAATTTTTCTTTCGATGTATCGAAGAGATATATTTTTCCATATGCTGTTCCTAGCCACAGGTTTCCGTTTTCATCTTCAGCGATAGCTTGAATTTCTAATCGGTTTTTAGACTTTCTAAAATATGACTTAAATGAAACGGATCTTGGATTATATCGTGTAAGACCGTTGTATGTTCCAAACCAAAGGTTTCCGTATCTATCAGATGTTGATACATGAATATATTCATTTGAAATATCGTGACCTTTTTCAGCAGAAAAAACCTCAAAATTCTTTCCGTTGAATCGATTTATTCCATCTTGTGTCCCCAACCAAAGGGCTCCCAGATCATCTTGAATAATAGAAGAAACAACACTTTGTGAAAGACCATCACTTATGCTGTAATTTTTAAACTGTATGTGATCTTGCGAAGTAACTACTTCACAAGAAAAGAAAACAAAAACTAAGAGTAATAGGGTTTTGGCAATAGTGTTATATATCATTCGTATTAATTAAACTATCATTGTCCTCCTGTGTTTTCAGGTGTAATTGCGGCATTCTCCATATCCCTATCGAAGAGATACATACCTCCTCTATCTAATCCTATAAGCTGAAGTTTATCCATAATTGTTCTAGCAAGAGCCTCTTCCTCCAACTGTTCAGAGACGTACCATTGGATAAAGTTGTGGGTAGTATAATCTTTCTCTTGAAGACAAATATCTACAACATTATTTATACTCTCTGTTACTCCTATTTCATGTTCTAAAAGTGATTGAAATACTTTAATCATTGAATCAAAGCTTATAGGTGGCTTCTCTAACGCAGGTATCTTTGCTGTACCCCCTCTTTCATTAATAAACTTAACAAGCTTAAGCATATGAAATCGTTCCTCATCACTATGCTCATACAAGAACTTTGCAGTACCGTTATAACCTTGGTTCTCTGCCCAAGAAGCCATGGATAAATACAACTGGCTTGATGATGCTTCTTTAACTATCTGATCATTCAATACTTCCTCAACTCGCTTATTCATAGTTTATATCTTTTCAACAAAAATAATAAATATAGACAAGACTTAAAACCATAACTTTTAGAATGGAACTGTTCTAAAGAAAGGATAAAATAAACCCAATTTAATACTAGTATCTCAACTGTTTTTCTGACATCTTACTAAATCTTTACAGAATTATAACCTTGATATCAATTGGAGACCATTAAATTCGACTATCTTTAAACCAAATCAATTTGGTTAAAACAACGAATGTCAAAGAACAAACACAAACGAAAAGATAAAAAAGGCCTAACCTCTGCAATTCGTGCAGTATTTAAAAAACAACAGGACCAAAAATTCAATTACAAACAGGTAAGTGGCATTCTTGATGTCTCTGATAAAAACACGCGAAAACTAGTTCTTAGTATACTTAATGATTTAAAAAATGAAGGGTTTCTCAATGAGTTCCAAAGAGGTACTTTCATAATAAACGATTCTTATCAATCGGGTATAACAGGTGTTGTAGATGCCACCAGCAGAGGAGCAGGGTATATTGTGTCTGATCAAAGTGAAAAAGATATTTACATTGCCCCTCAATATATGAATAGGGCGATGCATGGAGATACTGTTGAAGTTGAGTTAATTGCTAGAAGAAAGAATAAAGTTGAGGGTAAGGTTATTAAAATCGTTGAACGAAAAACAGATCATTTTGTAGGAACGCTTGATGTTAAAAAGAACTTTGCTTTTCTCTTGCTGGACAACAGTAGGGTTAATCAGGATATATTTATTCCCAGTGAAAAATTGAATGGCGGTAAAGATGGACAGAAAGCTCTTGTAAAAATGACTTCTTGGCCAAAAAATGTTGATAACCCATATGGAGAGGTTATAGAAATACTGGGTAACCCTGGAAATAATGATACAGAAATGTTGTCTATTCTTTTGAAAAACGAATTTGAAATAAAATTTCCCCAAGAAGTTATAGAACAAGCAGAGGGTGTTGGTATAGAACTAGATCCTGATGAAATTAAAAACCGTAAAGATTTTAGAGAAACACTAACCTTTACCATTGACCCATTTGATGCAAAAGATTTTGATGATGCAATATCTTATAAAGATTTAGACAACGGAAACATTGAAGTAGGTGTCCATATTGCAGACGTTAGTCATTATGTGCAGCCTGACACACCTATGGATATAGAAGCACTTAAAAGAGGAAACTCTGTTTACCTGGAAGATAGGGTAATTCCAATGTTACCTGAGCAACTATCTAATATTGCTTGTTCATTAAGACCGAATGAAGATAAATACACTTTTTCAGCTTTATTCGAAATGACGAAGGACGGTAAAATTATTTCTGAATGGTTTGGCAAAGGTGCTATTCACAGTGATATTCGATTTGCATATGAGGATGCGCAGGAGATAATAGAGGGAAAAGACCATAAGATTAAAAAAGAAATAATCCTTTTAGATTCCATAGCTAAAAGTTTACGAAAACAGAGAATGAATAATGGTGCTTTATCCATTTCCTCAGAAGAGGTTAGCTTTATTCTTGATGAAGAAGGGAACCCTATTCGTGTTGTAAATAAAGTACAAAAAGATGCTAATAAACTTATAGAAGAGTTCATGCTACTAGCAAACCGAAGAGCTGCAGCTTTTGCTGGACAGCTTCCAGGGGATAAAGGCTCAGATAAAAACTTTATTTATCGTTGTCATGATAAGCCAGATTTAGGAAAGATTGAAACTTTTAAAGTCTTTATTGATAAGTTCGGATATGAATTTACATTCCATGATTACAATGATATCGCAAAAAACCTTAATAAGTTATTTGACAAAGTAAAAGATACTCCAGAGAGTGGTTTGATCCAGTCTATGGCTATTAGGTCTATGGCTAAAGCATCCTATGAGACAAATAACATAGGACATTATGGCCTTTCTTTTGACTATTACACTCACTTTACATCTCCCATTCGTAGATACGCAGATTTAGTTGTTCACCGTATTATGATGGATAAACTAAATAAGAAAAATGTAAGCTATGGAAATAAATTAAATGACATTTGTAAGCATATTTCTGCTCAAGAAAGAAAAGCAATTGATGCTGAAAGAGAGTCAAATAAATTCTTCCAAGTTAAGTTTTTACAAGATAAGGTTGGAGAGGTTTTTCACGGAACAGTTTCTGGGTTAGCTGATTTTGGTATGTTTGTTAAACTTGACGAAAACTATTGTGAAGGAATGATACCTGTTTCATCTTTACCTGGTGATAATTACTATTTCGATGCTGACCGTTTTTGTATAGTTGGACGTCAAACTAAAAACGAATATAACTTCGGTGATACCGTAGAGGTCCAAGTAACAGGTGTTGATCTATTTAAAAAACAGATTAACCTTGAAATAAACGATTTTTAAGAGCAGGATATTTTATCTACTCTTCTTTGATGACGACCTCCTTCAAAATCTGTTGTAAGGAATGTTTCTATCATCTTAAAGGCTAATTCTTCATCGATGAATCGTGCAGGTAAGGCTATTACATTAGCATCATTATGTTGTCTTGCTAGTTCTGCTATTTCATTATTCCAACATAGCGCGCTTCTTATTTCTTCATGCTTGTTAACAGTCATGTTTATGCCATTTCCACTTCCACAAATAACAATTCCTAACGTACCATTATTAACATCAACATGATTTGCAACTGGATGACCAAAGTCAGGGTAATCAATACTTTCCTCTGAATTACAACCATAATCTTTAAAAGAATATCCCTTCGCAGTAAAATAGTTGATCACCTTTTCTTTCAACTTAAATCCTGCATGATCTGCTCCTATCGGAATAATAATATCTTTATTCATGATCTTTTTATTTCAAAAATAATCAATTAACATCTACGTGTAGTTATAAACATAGGAGAATTATTAATTCTTATAAAGCCTGGTTTTACTAGTGTTTTAAATTGTGTTTATTAACAGAGTTATAAACAATATATTAATTCCTTGTTAACAGTATCTCATAATATTGACTTGTCTTTTTCGAAAATTTTTCCAAACTAAATCATAAATAATATATGCAAGTAGAACTTATCCTTTTTCAACACAAGATATAAACACTTAATTACTATTTCAAACTTATTTTTTTCTATTTATTTATACAACTTTGTACTTAAAAGTATAATGTTGATAACACCTAAAACCATTGATAAACAGATTACATACAAAATTAAAACTTGTTAATAAACCCTACTTAAATGTTAACAATGATTATTCCTACAGTTTATCTATAAATTTACACACAACACTAACAGCTTAATAGTAGTAGTAAAAGGTTTTTAAAAAATTTCTTTATCTATAATTATTTAAGAAGTTAAAAGCTGATTTCTCTTTTGCTGTTAACTCGTTGATTATATATACTTTTAATCTATTCTAATTTATGCTTTGTCGAAGATTTTATTAATTTCATAGTGAGAATAAATTAAGTTATCTAATTAGAATCGTTAAATTTGTTTTAGATTTTATTTCTATATGTCGAAGATAAAAGTTTTGGTTGTTGAAGATGAGTCGATTGTATCGAAAGATATTCAACACAGTTTAAAAAGATTAGGTTATGTTGTTTCTGGTGCAGCTGCTACAGGTGAGAAGGCAGTCGAGTTAGCCAATGATGAAAAACCAAGCATTGTTTTAATGGATATTATGTTGAAAGGTGATATGAATGGTATAGAAGCCGCTGAAATCATCAAGAGAGAACATAATATACCAGTGATTTTTTTAACGGCCTATGCTGATGAAGCTACATTGGAGAAAGCTAAAATTACCGAGCCATATGGTTATATAATAAAACCATTTAAAGAAATTGACTTGCATACTTCTATTGAAATGGCTCTTTATAAGCACAAAAAAGAAAAAGAAGTAGAAAAAGAAAGAGATTTACTTTATTCATTGGTAGAGGGTAAAGGATCTCGAGAGTTTATCTTTGTTAAATCTAATTCTAGACTAGTTAAATTAAATACTAAGGATATCTATTTTGTAGAGGCGTTGAAAGATTATGTTGTCATCAATACACTTGATAAAAGATATACTATCCATTCAACTATGAAGGATATTGAAAGAAAACTAGGCGATGACGAATTCATACGTGTGCATCGTTCGTTTATTGTAAGGCTCGATAAGATTGCATCAATTGAGTACCCAAACTTACAGCTTGAAAAAGATAAGAAATTGATACCTATTGGAGGTTCTTACAAAGAGCAATTAGTGAAAAAAATCAATCTAGTTTAGGAGGAGTATAATATGTTTGATAACATAGGAGATCTTCCATTTATCCCAATTATTAAGAATACCAGCTTAACTGATTATTATCGGTTAGATTTAAGTATTGATAGTTCCCAGATTCCTCTAGAAAAACAGAAAGATCCGGAGGAAATGCAATTGTGTATTTCTGAAATATTAAGTTCTGCAGATAAAAAGGTGGCCTATGGAGGGTATCTCGAAAAAAGATTACTGTACGATAGGAGTGAATATTTTGGAACAAAAGAACACAAAAGAAACATTCATTTAGGCACAGATTTTTGGTGTGATGAAGGTTCTATAGTTTTATGTCCTTGGAAAGGAACTGTGCATAGTTTTAATAATAATCAAAACTATGGTGATTATGGTCCTACAATTATTATGAAGCATCAGTTTAGAAATTTGGAATTTTTCGCTTTGTATGGACACCTATCTGAAGATAGTTTGATTGATTTATGCGTTGGAGATTCATACGAAAGTGGAGAGAATCTTGCAAAATTAGGTGATTTTAGGGAAAATGGAAATTACGCTCCTCATCTACACCTTCAGGTTATTTTAGATATAGGATCTTATAAGGGAGATTATCCAGGAGTTACCGCTCAAGAGGACTTAGCGTCTTTTACAAAAAATGGCACCGACCCAAAAGTACTTTTAGGAATTTAAACTTCTATTCGTGTAATAACTTTTCTATTAATTTACGCGTAGTTGTTACATAATCATCATAAACTTCTCCTGTTCCTGGTCCATTAAAACCAGTATGTATATTAACCACTTCTCCCTTGCGATTGATAATAATTGAGGTTGGAAACGACGTTATTTCATTTAACATATTAAAGTCTTTAGAAGCTTCTTTTTTTGAGGCATGACCACCTATTAAAATTTGATATGGTATACCATTATTGTTGATGTAACGCTTAACTCTTTCTATTTGATCTCGTTTATTTTTCGGATACTCATAGGCTATTGCAATTATTTCAAGACCTTTTTTATGGTATGATTCATAGATGTCTTTGTAGAAATTTGTTTCATCCAAACAGTTAGGACACCAAGTTCCTAGTATTTGAATAATAACAACTTTTCCTTTGGTATTTACATTTGGATAAGAAACATGTATATTGTTTGTATCAGGATGTTCAAACTTTAATTCTTTCTTTATTAAATATGTTAAAGAATCAGGATCACGCAGTTTATAACTATTATTTCTTTCTGCAACCCAATCGGTTTCCCAATGACTCCCAGAATAAAAAATACCATTTAAGTTTCCATCTGTTACTTTTCCTTTGAATAAAAATGCATGGGAACCATCAAAACAAGAAAGTGTAAGTTTATTACCTTGTAAATATCCATCTAAAAACCTGTAATCACCAGTTTCAGTTAAAAAAGTACCCGTAACATTACCGTTTTCGGTTTGAGTAAAACTACCAACTGCAGGATATGCATCTTCAGATTCTGGGCTAAAAGTAGTCTTCCATTTACCACTAATATTAAGGTCAGTTTTCATACTACAAGATGGTTTTTTTTGACCAATATAATTAGCATAAAAAGCAATTCTGGAGTGATTTTTACGATCCGGATAAACATAAAATCCTTTTAAGGATTTTTTAAGAGACGTGAAGATAAGATATGTGTTGAAAGCTTTAAAGGAATAGAGAATACTGTCTTCAAGAAGCGTAGGTTTATTCATTTCTATCTTTTCTTCCGCATTATATATTGTGAGATGATCATTAGTATCGATAGAAAAAACGAAAGGTAACTTTGTGGTTTCGTTAAGGATCAATATTCCTTGCCAAAATCCAGGTTTTGGTTCTTTGGTGTTTCCATAAAATACGATTAGAGCAAAGCCAATAGTGAACACCACTTTTAATATGTTCATAAAGATATGATTTAGTCAAAAGTACAATAGTCTTTTAAAAAGCATGCAACCTTTTATGTAATATTGTAGTCAATACTTTGAACGGAGAAAATGAATGATGAAACGCTCGTAGATGAATGTGTTTCCGGAAATGCTAAAGCACAACGAATGTTGTTCGAACGCTATTCCGCAAAAATGCTAGGAGTTGCGATACGTTACATTAAGGATAAAGAGCGTGCTGAAGATGTACTTCAGGATGCTTTTATAAAAGTGTTTAAAAATTTAAAAAAGTTTAAGCACGATGGTTCTTTGGAAGGATGGATTAGACGAATAGTTGTGAATACTGCGTTAGATCAATTAAGAAAGAATAAGAAGAGACAAAGTAATGTTGAACTAGATGATTCTTTTTTTGAGCTGGCTTCAGATAGTTTTACTGAAGAGCGGTTACAAGCGGAAAGTTTACTGAATATAGTACAACAACTGCCTGAGGGATATCGTACAGTATTTAATTTATTTGCGATTGAAGGATATAGTCATAAAGAGATAGCAAAAAAATTAAACATCAGTGAAAACACTTCAAAATCACAATATTCAAGAGCAAAATCTGTCCTTAGAGATGTATTAAAAAGATTAAACATTGAGCGATAAAGACGAAATAAAAGAATTGTTCCAAAAAGAACTGGGAAACTACGAGGCGAAAGTAGATCCTAGTTTATGGCAGGGTATTCAGTCGGGTATATCTGCTGGTGTAGCTGCTTCAACAACTGTGTTGGGTGTTGGAGTAAAAGTTGCTATTGGAGTTATTGCAACTGCTGTAATAACAGTTGCTAGTATTATCGTATATAATAATGTATCGACACAAGTTGTTGCTGATGAAAACAATAAAACACAAAGAACATCTAAAATAGAGCCAACATTTATAGATACAATGAGTGTCAAAGATCAACCGACTAATTATTCAAATAGTAAAGAGCCAATTGAATTGGAACCGGTTGTTAACTCGAATAAAGAAGAATTAGAATCTAATGTTGATAACGGAGAAGAAGAGGTTGTTATAAACCCTAATTCTATAGAAGATGAACCAAAGAATAACGAAGGACATTTAGAACAGGATTATATTGCGAATAAGGAACAAACTACAGAGCCTTCAGTCAAAGAAGAAAAAATAGAAATAGAAACAACAGATGAGTCTTCCGAAGTATTGGAAAAAGACCCAACACTAAAATTATATTTAGAACCAGTAATTGCTAAGCAAGATAATCAATATGTTGTTTTTGAGATAAAAGATTCAAACGTAGATAACGTAGTTTGGAATTTTGGTGATGGTGAATTTTCAAGAGAGTTGAAAACAGAGCACTTCTATCAAAATCCAGGTGATTATACAGTTATTGTAAAGGGATATAAAGGCAACAATGAAATAAGTAAAACACTAAGGTTAAAAGTTAGTGTAGAAGGAGAGTTTACCAACTTACCAAATGGTATCACCCCTAATGGAGATAATGTAAACGATTTTCTATTTGTTGAATCAAAAGGAATCAAAGAATTTCAGATTAATGTTATGAACAGCAGGCAAGAGGTAATCTTCCAAAGCAGTGATGTTAATTTTAGATGGGATGGTAGCCTAAGCAATGGTTTACCGGCAAAAACAGGAAGGTATGTTTACGTTATTATTGCTAAAGATGAACAAGGAAATACCATTAATAAGTATCAACAACTTGAGATAAAACGTTAGTTCATTTTTCTATCTTTATCCTCTGAAATTTTTAGGGGATTGACAACGCGTATTTTCATATTATTATTACTTCTTAACACAGCTGTTAATGCTCAAAAAGAGATCATATTCTCACCTGAATCAGGAGTTCATAAAAATCTTGATGAAATTAGTATAGATTTACCGTCAAACGGTAAAATATACTACACAGATAATGGTGATAAACCAACCCGAAAAAGTAAAAATCTTTCCTCATCAACGTTAAAAGTTTCTAGAAATACGTCATTTAGATTTCTATTTGTAGACGATAAAGGTGTTGAGAAAGAGTTTTCTAGAACTTATATTATAGATAAAGACCACGATTTTCCTGTATTATCGATCATTACTGAGCAGTCCAATTTATTTGATGAAGATACAGGGATGTATATGAAAGGTTGCTGTGCAGAGTCAGAGAAACCTTTTAAAGGCGCTAATTTTTGGAAAGACTGGGAAAGGGAAGCTAGAATTTCTTACGTAAACGAAAACAATGAGCAAGTTATCGATCAAAGTGCAGGCATACAAATGTTTGGAGGGTTTAGTTTAGCTATGCCTCAAAAGTCTTTTGGTCTCTATGCGCGCAAGGAATACGGATCTAGTAAATTTAATTATTCATTTTTTGAGAATAGACCTTTTAAAAAATATAACAACCTAGTTCTTCGAAATGCGGGGAGTGATATGCAAGGGGCTCATATTAGAGATGCTTTTGCTACGACTCTTGTAGGTTCAACGGGCTTGCTTGTTCAAGCATATAGACCGGTAGCTGTTTACATTAATGGAGAGTACTGGGGTAAGTATAATCTACGTGAAAAGATAAATAAACACTTCATTCATCAGCATTATGGTTATGATACGGATAGTTTAATAATCATGCGACATGAGAAGAGCGTTCAATACGGTTCTTCTAAAGACTATGTAGAATTTTGGAATAAACTTAAAAATTTAGATTTATCCAAGCAGCAAGATCTTGAATATGTTGATTCGAAGATTGATATAGCTAATTACTTGTTATATAATGCTTGTGAAGTTTACACTGGAAACGCAGATGCTGGCGGAAACATTAGATATTATCGCCATACAAGTGATACGGCTAAGTGGAGGTGGATTTTTTATGATGTTGACCATAGTATGAATATTTTTACCACTAAAGCTCACCTAAAAAACTCGGTAAGTCACTTCACTACTGAGCATGAGAGGGAATGGCCTCACCCGAACTGGTCTACCTTATTGATAAGAAAACTTTTAGAGAACGATAGCATTAAAAATAAATATGTTGCTCAGTTTTCAGACTTAATAAACACAGTTTTCAGACCAGATAACGCCGTGTATCTATTAGACTCTTTAAAAAATGATGTTGAAAAAGAAATTAAGCACCATAAAAAACGCTGGGGAGTAACAAACCACATATATGAATTTAGTTTTAATAAACTATATGACTTCATAGCAAAAAGACCAGAAATATTGCAAAACCAGCTTAAGGAACGTTTTGACCTTGGTGACTTAGTTAAAGTAAGGATTAATAACACTGAGGGCGGGGTAGTTAGATTAAACACTTTATTAGTGGAGGACGCTTTTGATGGTTCATATTTTACGAATACCCGTATTCAGGTTGAAGCAAAGCCTGATTTTGGATATACATTTGTTGGTTGGGAACAGAGTAAGACGAAAGGCAAGTTGATAGATACCTTATTGAAAGACTCCATCACCTTCGTACCAATATTCAAAAAAAGAAAAGCATCAAAGTTTAAGGGTAGCATAATTATTAATGAAATTGATGCTGAGCAGGATAGCATTTACGATACAGATTATATAGAACTAGCCAATATAAGTGATAGAGCTGTAGACTTAAAAGGGTGGATAATATCAGATGACTCACATAATTATAAAATAAAAGAGTCTATTGTATTAAATCCTGGTGGATACTTTGTTTTTACAGAAAATAAAGATGTGTTCGAAAGAAGGTATTCTATAGAAAACGTTGTGGGTGGATTATGCTTTGGAATTAGTAAAAAAGGAGAAATAGTAACAATTCATGATAAAGACTCGTTAAACGTGGATAGAGTAGCTACTGCGAACTGGAAAAAGGAGTCAGGTAAATTAAATTGGTCTAAAGTTTTTAAGAGCTGTAGTGACGAACTATACAACTCCTGGGTGCAGGAAAAGCCGACTCCTGGTAATAAAAACAGATATTGTAGTGAACTTGAAAGTGAAAAGCGTAAATCAACCGATATTAGGAATTGGCTTTTTATCATTGGTGGAGCTTTGTTATTACTTGGTTTAGGAATTATTTTATTTATCTTCAAAAGGAAGAATTAAGAATATGATAAAAACATATACTAAATATAACTGTGCAGCTCTGCTTATCCTGGCTACGTTGTTAGTGTCATTTGCATCAGTGGGTCAAAACTTTAAAAAAGTGAAACCTTATAGCTGGATGCTTGGAGTTTATTGGAATGCCATGGAAGATGATGGTTCTCGATATCAAGACCTGTTCAACTTTTCTAACTCTTGGAATATGCCTGTATTTCCATCCTCGGTGAATGCTGATATATATCTAAAAAAAGGAATGAGTATAGACGTCTTGGCTTCTTATAACAGATATGTAGCAGGAAATATTATTAATTTAGATACAAATAGATCAGGTAGAGCTTTTGCACTATCTACCAACTTTAAGTATAGTTTTGGGTTTTTTATGAGACAACAGATAGTAGACCCTTTTGTCTTCGCTGGTATTGGTTATACAGGAAGAGAAGCTTTGTGGCCTCAAAACATGCTCAGCGGAAATGTAGGTGCTGGGGTAAATATCATGATTTGGCAAGGCATTGGAATACAAATACGAACAACAGGAAAAATTGGCTTGCTACCTGAGATCTACTCAGAAGAGTTTGACTACTTGCACCATCACTTTGGTTTAATTTATAAATTTCCTGAATTAACAGGAGGGTATAGTAATTTTCATAAGCGAAAGTATAAATGGGGACAGAAAACTTACCGTTACAGAAAACCGAAAGGTATGTAGCCTTTGAAGGATAAAAGTTTTTGAAATGATTAGTTATAAAAAACCCCTTAACTCTTTGAGAATCAAGGGGTCTTTAGAGGTCCCGAGCGGATTCGAACCGCTGTACGAGGTTTTGCAGACCTCTGCCTAGCCGCTCGGCCACAGGACCATTTTGTGTTAAAGCAGTGATACTGCTCCAAGCGGGACACAAATTTACAAATATTATTTGAATCCAGAATTATTGAAGAGCAAAAACAAAATAGATTGTTTTAAAAGTCTTCCTCTATGATAACAGCTACATCATTCACATCACCCTCAATAGGAGGACAGTGTTTGATTACTTTAATTCGTCCTCTATCAATATTATTGATTTCATTTTTAAAACGATTGAGAATACGTTTAGCAACGTGCTCAATTAATTTAGAGCGCTGAGACATTTCTTCTTTTACAATCTTGTTGATTATAACATAATCAACAGTGTCGTTGAGATCATCACTTAGAAAAGACGAAGAAAAATCGGTGGTTACTGATACATCTACAGTGTAATGACCACCTATCTTACCTTCTTCAGGTAAACAACCATGATAAGCATAAAGCTTTATTCCGTTTACTTCAACTGTGTGCTTCATGCTTCAGCTTTCTGACTTTTAACAGCAGGAATGTTCTTCTCAAGACGAGCTAATGTTTTTTCCTTTCCTAATAATGCAGCTATTTCAAACATACTAGGTCCCATTCCTTTTCCTGTGATCAAAACACGAAAAGCAGGAAGAACTGCACCGATTCCCTTTTCTATTTCTGCTAAATAATCTTTAAAAGCAACTTCAATATTTTCTGGAGAAAAGTCTTCAATAGAGTTCAATCTTTTCATCCATTCTAGAATAACACCTTCTGTGTCGTCTTTCCACTTCTTACGTACAGTTTTAGCATCAAACTCTTTAGGTTCAGAGAAGAAATAGTCGCCCTCAGTAAGAATATCCTCAACAAAGGTTGCTCTTTCTTTCATTAATCCGCATACCTGAGATAAATAAGAATCTTCCACGGAAATAGAAGGGTGTTGTTCCTTTAACATGTCCGCTAAAGTATTATCAGAAAGTGCTCGTAAGTATTGTTGTTGAAACCATTTTGTTTTATCAGCATCAAACTTAGCGCCAGCCTTACTTACTCGTTCCAGTGAAAAAGCTTGAATCATTTCATCAAGAGAGAAGAGCTCCTGAGTTGTACCAGGATTCCAACCTAGAAATGCAAGCATGTTAATGAATGCTCCGGGTAAATAACCTTGTTCTCGGTATCCAGAATACTTTTCACCCTCTGCTGTCATCCAGTCTGTTGGGAATACAGGAAAGCCAAGTCTGTCACCATCTCTTTTAGAAAGCTTACCATTTCCATCAGGCCTTAGCAAAAGAGGGCAATGAGCAAACTTCGGTGCCGTCCAATCAAAAGCTTCATAAAGTAATACATGTAAAGGTGCTGATGGCAGCCACTCTTCTCCTCTTATCACATGTGTGATTGCCATAGTGTGGTCATCAACGATATTTGCCATATGGTATGTTGGCATACCGTCGCTTTTAAAAAGGATTTTGTCATCCAGGTTATTTGTATTTACAACAACCCAACCTCTTATTACATCTTCGAAACGAACGTCTTCGTTTCTTGGCATTTTAAAACGAATCACATAAGGATCTCCATTTTCAATTCTACTTTTGACCTCGTCTTCAGGAAGAGTCAAAGAGTTTTTCATTGAAGTTCTCGAAACTGCATTATACTGCCAGTTAGGCATCTTCATTTTTTGAGCTTGCTGACGCATTTCATCAAGGTCTTCAGCTGTATCAAATGCATAGTAAGCTTTACCGTTTTCAACTAATTGTTCTGCATACGGCAGGTACATATCTTTTCTTTCCGATTGTGTATATGGGCCATAGTCCCCACCGATTCCAGGACCTTCATCAGGAGTTATACCACACCAGTCTAAAGCGTCTTTTATATATTGTTCAGCACCTTCAACAAAACGTTTTTGGTCTGTATCTTCTATACGTAGGATAAACTTACCTCCTTCTTTTTTAGCAAAAAGATAATTATATAATGCTGTACGCACCCCCCCCATATGTAAAGGGCCTGTTGGGGATGGAGCAAAACGAACGCGAACGTTTGATGACATAGTTGTTGTATTTTTTTGCAAAGATAATTGATTCGTACACGATATGAGAATATCTTGCTTGTAATTACGTATTTTTAATAGTTTAAAAGGTCTGTTATTGCTGTTTTAGTGATATTAACATCTTTTTACATCGTTTTATAAGACCAATTCGTAACTTTATTTAGTTATAGCTGTACATAAATACAAATGGGATCATTCGACAAATTATTGAATCAAGTAGACGCCTTCATTAGGAAGTATTATAAGAACTTAATGATTAAGGGGGTTTTGTTGTTTCTCCTTATTTTTCTAGCGTCTTTTTTACTCGTTGCCGGTCTTGAGTATATAGGTAGGTTTAACTCTTTCGTTAGAGCATCTTTACTTTTCTCTTTTATTGGTATTAACGCTTATGTTTTAATACGATATATTTTTATTCCTGTGGGTAAATTGTTTTCGTTTGGGAAAAGGATTGATCGATACCAAGCAGCTAAAATAATTGGGTCATTTTTTCCAGGAGTAAGTGATAAGCTTTTGAATACTTTACAGTTGAGAGATGTAGCTGACTCTAATCCGAACAACATTGAACTCTTAAGAGCAAGTGTCGAACAAAATGCAGACAAACTAAGTGCGTTTCAGTTTACTACTGCTGTTGATTATAAAGAAAATAGGAGGTTCTTAAAGTATGTGTTGCCTGTTCTTCTGACCATCGTTTTGGTTGGAATTATTGTGCCAAATGTTTTTACAGATGGCTCGGAGCGACTATTGAATTATAATGAAGTTTTTCTAGAAGACCCTGATTTTGACTTTACACTCCTAAACGAATCTCTTAAGGTAGAAGAGGGTGCAAGTGTGCCTATTAGGGTACAGGTTGACCCAAGACCAGGAAAAGCTGTGCCGAATGTTCTTTATATTCAAAGCAGCGAAGGAAGGTTTGCGATGAAGAAGACATCTAAAACTACTGCAGAATACAGATTTGATAATGTATCAGACGATATTACCTTTCAATTTAATGGAAACGGTCAGGAGTCAAAAGGGTACAAAATTGATGTTGTGAAGAGAACATCTATGGGTCAGTTAACTGCGACCATTGATTATCCGAGTTACTTAGGTGTTGAATCAGAATCTATAAAGAACCCGGGAGATTTGATTGTTCCGGAAGGAGCGAAAGTGACATGGGACGGAATAGTTAAAAATACGGATGGGTTAATCATAAACTATAATGATAGTATTACTTCTTTTAAAGAAAGTGGCTTCAGGTATGAATACATGTTTAAAGAGAGTGGCCAGCTGATGTTCATAATGAGCAACAAAGAGCTCAATAAGAAAGATTCCCTGTATTATTCAATTGATGTTATAAAAGACCAATTTCCAAGTATTGCCGTTAGAGAAGAAAAGGATACTCTGTCAAAAGGAAGATTGTTTTTTACTGGAAGAGCGGCAGACGACCATGGTTTATCAGCGGTAGACTTTCATTATACTTTAACAAGAAAATCAGGAGAGGAGATACAAAAGAAAGTTAGTGTCCCGGGTATAGATGGTCGGAACAGACCTTTTTCTATGGTGTTCGACCTAAACAAACTGTCTTTAGAACTTGAAGACCAGGTGACTTATTACTTTGTTGTTTATGATAATGATGGCGTAAACGGATCTAAGTCTACCCGTTCTTCAACTTTTCAACACAGAGCCCCTTCCAAAGAGGACCTCCAAAATGCTAGATCTAATACTAAGGAAGATGTTCAGGAGGAAATGAAGAAACTCATTCAACAAACAAAGGATTTCAATGAGAAAGTTACCAGATTGAAAAAAGAAATGATGAACACAAAGTCAAACTCTTGGCAGCAGTCGAAGCAATTAGAAAATCTTCAAAAGGAACGTAGTTCATTAGAGGAAAAAATGAATAAACTCAAAGAAAAGATGAAGGAAAGTTTTGAGGAAAAATCAAATTTTTCAGAGGTCGATGAAGAGTTAAAAGAAAAACAAAAACAGCTTGAGGAGTTAATGGATCAGGTGATGGATGATGAGTTGAAAGAGCTCCTTGAGGAGCTTGAAGAGCTGATGAAAAACAAAGACGACAGTGAAGTTTTAGAGAAAATGGAAGAATCGGAAGTCACCTCTGAAATGATGAAACGTCAGATGGACCGTACGATGGAAATGCTCAAGAAGATGGATGTTGAAGAACGGACGGAAGATTTAATAGAGTCTTTACAAGACTTGGCTAAGGACCAGAAAGAGTTAAAAGAGAATATAGAAGAGGAAAAGATTTCTTCAGATGAAGGAGAAAAGCGACAATCAGAATTGAATAAAGAGTTCGATAAGAAGAAAGAGGAGCTAGAGGAACTGCTCGAGAAAAATGATGAACTTAATAGACCTTTGGAATTGGACGGTCTAAAAGAAGATGCGGAAGAGACGAAAGAGGAAATGGATAAGGCCCAAGAAAACTTAGATCAGAATAAGGAAAAAGCGGCAGGCGAAAATCAAGAGAGTGCTGCTGAGAAGATGGAAGAGATGTCCTCGAAAATGCAGGCACAAATGCAAGAAAGTCAGCAAGAACAACAAGGGGAAGATATTGAGTCAATGAGAGCGTTATTAGAAAATTTAATAAACTTAAGTTTTTCTCAAGAGAAAATAATGAATGAATTTAATGTAACAAGTATATACGATCCGTATTTTGTTCAGTTGGGTCGCGACCAGAGAGAGATAATAGATAATACTAAGCCTGTGAAAGATAGTCTAAGAGCTTTAGCTGATAGAGTGCCGAAGATAGCATCATTCGTTGAACAGGAGTTGGCAGAAATAGATAAGAACAATAACTATATTCCAACTCATGTAGGTGAACGTGAAAAAAAGGCTTTGGGTGTGAAACAGCAAAAAGTAATGACAAGCCTGAATAATTTAGCCCTGTTTATGAATGAGGCGCTCCAGAGTGCTCAACAGGATATGAAAAGCATGATGCAGGGTCAGGGTAGTTGCAGTAAACCTGGAGGTAAAAAAGGTCAAGGTAAGAGCGGTGAGATGGAGAGCATTAAAAAAATGTTGAAGAAGCAATTAGAGGAAATGAAGAAGGGCAACAACCCAGGTGGAGATAAGAAAGGAAAAAACCCTGGTAAAAAGAATCAAGGGGGAAAGGTGCCAATGAATTCAAAAGGAGCGGCGAAAATGGCTGCTGAGCAAGGTGAGATGCGGAGAAAGCTTCAAGAGTTACGTGAAGAAATGAATAAGGATGGCAGTGGAAAGGGTAATCAATTGAATGAACTTTTAAAAGAATTAGAAGAGCAGCAGGAAGACCTTATCAATAAGGACTGGTCAAGTGAGTTGATAGAAAGGCAGGAAAGGATTATGACACGCCTTTTAGAGAGCGAAAAAGCAATGGAGGAAAGAGGTTATGATGAGGAAAGAAAAAGTAATTCAGGAAAAAATGGTGATTTTGGTAACCAAATAGAGTTTTTAGAGTATAAGAAACAAAAAGAAAAGCAGATTGAGTTATTGCGAACTTTAGATCCGTCGTTCAGCAAGTATTATAAGGAGAAAGCAAACGCTTATTTTCTTATTCTAAATTAGTGATGTAGTAGCTCAATCGAGGATATTAAATTATATTGAATGGAAACTAATTACAAAGAAATCGAGACGGTATCATTTCCATCTTCTATCGATAATATTAAAGTAGCAGAGGACCTTGTTGATGAGGTTTGTCGGCAAAACGAGGTTCATGAAGACCATTTCGGCAATGTGTTGATTGCAGTTACAGAAGCTGTCAATAACGCTATTCAACACGGAAACCTGGACAACCCGAATGAAATAGTTTCAATTGAAGTAAAACGAGGTGACAACAAGCTTTGTTTTGTGGTTCGGGACGGTGGCAAGGGTTTTGATTTTAATAATTTACCAGACCCAACATCTCCTGAAAACATTGAAAAGGAAAACGGTCGCGGAATTTTCTTGATGAAAAGCTTGGCAGATGAAGTTTCTTTTGAAAAAAACGGCTCCGAAGTGCACGTGGCTTTTAGTATCCTTTAATGGTTAGCATACAACACATTGAAGTCGACTCAACTTTAAATGAGGAGACTGTAGAGTCATGGTTCATAAAAATTACCAATTCCGAAGGAGTAAGCCTTGGGGATGTTGCTGTTGTGTTGGGCAGTGACAACTGGCTTCTCGAGTATAATAGAACTTACTTGGACCATGATTATTTTACAGACATTATCACGTTTGATTACGTAGAACAGAATGTGATTTCTGGTGATCTTCTAATTAGTCTAGACACCGTTTTCTCTAATGCAAAAGATCTTAATGTTTCACGTGAAACAGAACTAAAACGTGTTGTTATTCATGGTTTTTTGCATTTATGTGGATATAATGATAAAACTGAATCTGAGGTGGAATTAATGCGGAAAAAAGAAGATTTCTATCTAAACCTGTTGTAATTTTGTTCCACGTGAAACAGGAATACTATGTTAAAAGAATATGATGTAATTGTTGTTGGAGGTGGTCATGCGGGTTGCGAAGCGGCGAATGCTGCAGGTAAGCTAGGTGTCTCGACCTTGCTGATTACAATGAACATGAATACTATCGCCCAAATGAGTTGTAACCCAGCGATGGGTGGTGTTGCTAAAGGTCAAATTCTTAGGGAAATTGACGCTTTAGGAGGTGGCTCAGCTATTGTGTCGGATCTAAGCGCAATCCAGTTTCGAATGCTTAATAAGAGTAAGGGTCCCGCAATGTGGTCGCCTAGGTCTCAAAATGACCGCATGCGTTTTGCTGAAGAATGGCGACTATTACTGGAAAGAAATAAGAATGTTGATTTCTGGCAAGATATGGTAACAGGTTTGATAGCTAACGATGGTAAAATCGTTGGTGTGAAAACAGGTATAGGTGTTGATATTATGGCTAACACTGTTATCATTACAAGTGGAACATTTTTAAATGGCACCATTCACCTCGGTGAGAAACAATTTGGTGGAGGAAGAGCTGGCGAAAGAGCCTCAACTGGAATTACAGCTGACTTAATTGAATTAGGTTTTGATCAAGGTAGGATGAAGACGGGTACACCACCGCGCGTTGATGGACGAAGTTTAGATTATACAAAAATGGAAGAGCAGCCAGGTGATGATAGCCCGGTTACGTTTAGTTATACCGATACGGTTCCTCTAAAAGATCAAAGATCGTGTCACATTACATATACTAATAAACGTACTCATGAAATACTGGAGAGTGCCTTTGATCGTAGCCCAATGTTTAATGGTGCAATTGAATCGAGCGGCCCTCGTTATTGTCCAAGTATAGAGGAGAAGATCAATCGTTTTGCTGACAGAGAAAGACATCAGGTTTTTGTAGAACCAGAGGGCTGGGATACAGTAGAGATATATGTTAACGGTTTTAGTACTTCTCTACCAGAAGATGTTCAGTTGGAAGCAATGAAGACAATACCAGGTTTTGAGAACGTAAAGATGTTTAGACCGGGTTATGCTATAGAATATGATTATTTCCCACCTGTACAGTTGCAACATACGTTGGAAACTAAATTGGTAAGCGGATTATATTTTGCAGGTCAAATTAATGGTACCACAGGTTATGAAGAGGCGGCTTGTCAGGGGTTAATGGCAGGTATTAATGCGGCACGTTCAGTATTAAAAAAGGATCCGGTTATTCTAACGAGGTCAGATGCTTATATTGGTGTGTTAATTGATGATTTAATAACAAAGGGTACAAAGGAGCCGTATAGGATGTTTACCTCACGTGCTGAATATAGAATTTTGTTACGTCAAGATAATGCAGATGAACGACTATCACCATTAGCTCATTCAATAGGAATGATTGATGATGATAGAATGAGTGCTGTAAAGGCGAAAATTGAAAGAACAGAAGCGTTAAAGAAATTTCTGCGCAAGCAAGGCGTGACTCCAGAAGAGGTGAATTCTAAACTTGAAAGTAAGGGGAGCTCACTAATTAAGCAACAAGTTAAGTTAACCCAGTTGATTACACGACCAAACATCACTATGGATGACTTAATTGAGGTTAACGCTGAATTAAGAGAGTTTGCTACTGAATTGGAGTTAGAAGTTATAGAGCAGGCAGAAATTCAATTGAAGTATGACGGCTATATTTCAAGAGAGCAAGATGTGGCAAATAAACTTAACAGGCTAGAAGATGTGAAGATTCCGAGCGATATGGAGTTTAGTAAGCTAGAAAGTTTAAGTTCCGAAGCGGTGGAAAAACTGTCTAACATAAAACCCGCTAATATTGGTCAGGCATCGAGAATAAGTGGTGTATCCCCAAGTGATATTAATGTATTGTTGATCTATCTGGGAAGATAGTTTCACGTGAAACAAAAGAGAATGAATTCCATAGAAGAATGTGTTGTTTGTGGCAGTAAGAGCCATCGTATCTTTTTGAATGTAAGAGACCACATGATTACGAAAGCGGACTTTAAGATCGTCGAGTGCGAAAACTGTGGGTTTCACTTTACGAATCCAATTCCAAAAAAAGATGAAATCGGTGCATACTATAAATCTGAGGAGTACATTTCACACAGTTCTACTAAGAAAGGATTAATTAATTCCTTGTATAACCGTGTCCGTAAGAAAACATTAAAAGATAAAGTTCGATGGGTGCGCAATGCGGTCAATGGAAATAGGCTTTTAGATATAGGTTCAGGAACAGGCCATTTTTTGAGAGCAGCTAAAGATGGAGGGTTTGATGGTTATGGCATAGAGCCAGACGAAGATGCTAGAGCTTTCGCGCACAAGGAAAATCATGTGAGAAGTTGCGAACAGAACGAATTATATAACCTTGAAAAAAGCAGTGTTGATGTTATTACAATGTGGCACGTTCTTGAGCATGTTTATGATCTAAAGAAGGACGTTGCAAAAATGAACGAAGTGTTGAGCGCAGGAGGCAAACTTTTTGTAGCCGTTCCTAATATGAATTCATATGATGCGCGATACTATAGAGAATACTGGGCAGCTTATGATGTGCCTCGACATTTATATCATTTTCAGAAGCAGGATATTTCTAAGTTTTTTATGAGTAACGGATTTGAATTAGAAAAAGTGATACCGATGAAGTTCGATTCATATTATGTATCTATGCTTTCTGAAAAATACAAAAAGCGTTTTTCATTGTTTGGAGTAATTATAGGATTTCTTTCAAATATGAAAGGAAAAAAATATGGTTACTCAAGTCAAGTTTACGTTTTACGGAAAAAATAGTTCTTACAGCGGGTTAAAAAGTTTAGATTATATCAATTAGGCATTTTAAGGTGTTATTTAAGCAGTATTAGGTTGTGTGACGATATATACGTCAGAATTTTAATGAACCTTAAAAAACCGAAGTGAAATATTTAACAAAAAACTTAGTTTTTACTATTTCGGTTCATTCCAATCACCATTCTCTTTGATAAGATCGATAAGTGCCCCCACTGCTTCCTCTTCAGGAACATTTTTACGTACTACAGTCTTTTCCTTATACAGGTGAATTTTTCCAGGGCGCGTTCCTACATAACCATAATCTGCATCCGCCATTTCTCCAGGACCGTTCACAATACAACCCATAATTCCGATTTTTACACCTTTTAAATGGGAGGTGTGTTTTCGAATTTTAGCGGTGGTCTCTTGAAGATCAAATAAGGTTCTTCCGCATGATGGACAAGAAATGTATTCTGTTTTAGATATTCGCGTACGTGTTGCTTGTAGAATACCGAACGATGTTGCGTTTATGATTTGAGGAGCAATACGTGTCTTGTTAGATAACCAAACTCCATCGCCAAAACCATCTACTAATAATGCTCCGAGTTTTGTAGATTGCCAAAGTTGAAATGATTCCGTATCCCCTGTATTCGTTGTGTTTTTAAGTATTACAGGGAGATCTATATTTTTCAAAACTAAAGCTCTGTAAAAGTGGCGCATAACTTGAACATAGTTGCTTGCAGAACTTTCAACGACGAGAACAACGTCCCTCAAGAAGTGCAGGGCCTGAACATCAAGGTTCGTTGGATCCCATTTCAAAAAGTTGAGTTTTTTGTGCGCAAACCCTCGCTCTGGAATTGACTCGTAAATTGGGTAAAAATGTTCTCGTTTATAAGCATTCTTTTTCCAATTATCTATATTCATTACAACTCCCAACATTCCCGGCACCTCGAAATCAATGTTATGGTCACCGGTAAAAACAAAATCTGCTGCCAGATCTTGAGTTGACCATTTATCTAAATTTTTAGAATAGTTATAGCCGAAACCGAAGAAGTGAGCGGGTGTAACGCTCTCATTGTCAGACACATCAGCTACAACAACGGGGGCGTTTCCTTCGCCAATATTCTGAATTTCAACAGAATGCCTTCGTTTATGTTCGAAAGGATCGTAAGGTGTATCCAAGTTTTCAGGAAGAGAAACTGGAGGTTCCTGATCTATATATTGAGCGACTAGTTTTTGAGCGACAGGAATTTCCGCTTCTGGGGCTTCTGTCAAAGAAACACGCACAGTGTCTCCAAGACCATCTTCTAATAACGTTCCAATTCCCACCGCAGACTTTATTCTACCGTCTTCTCCATCACCAGCCTCAGTTACACCGAGATGTAATGGATAGTTCATACCTTCTTCTATCATTCTAGCAACCAAAAAGCGATAGGCCTGAACCATCACGAGTGTATTACTAGCCTTCATAGATATAACGAGGTTGTGAAAATCATGTTTTCGACAAATCTGAATAAATTCCATAGCGGACTCAACCATTCCTTCAGGAGTATCGCCATATCTGCTTAATATTCGATCTGATAGAGAACCATGGTTTGTACCAATACGCATGGCAGTACCATTTTCCTTACAAAGCTGGACTAAAGGAGTGAATTTTTCTTCTATACGGTCCAGTTCAGAACGATAGGATTCGTCGGTATACTCTATTTCTTCAAACTTCTTTTTATCAGCGTAATTTCCGGGGTTAACACGCACTTTCTCTACTATTCCTGCTGCAATCTCAGCAGCATTTGGTGTAAAATGAATATCTGCAACGAGCGGAGTGTTGTACCCTTCTTTTACTAACGCAGCTTTAATATTAGCCAGGTTTTCTGCGTCTTTCTTAGATGGTGCGGTAAGTCGAACAAGTTCACAACCAACATCTATCATTCGTTTAGATTCTGCAACGGATTTTTGCGTGTCCATTGTGTCCGCTGTAGTCATGGACTGAATTCGTATAGGGTTCTTCCCTCCTATTCCAATATTTCCAACAGGAACTTCTCTCGTTTGAAATCGAGAGCGATTATAGGGATCATTGCAGTATTTCATGACTTTCTAGTTTGTCTAACAAATGTAATATATCAAGGTAAACCAACGTATAACAAAGCGTTAGTTTCTAGTGTAGAAAACACACCAACGATTTAAAAGTTTAACGAACAGAAGGAAAATATCGTGATAGTTTTTCTTGTTCGTTTTCCCAGCATTCCGCTTCTGATGCAGAAATACAGTTCTCTTTCATCTGTTTTAGAGACTCTGGTTTTTCGAATATCTTGTTTATCTCACTCGCAATTGATTTTGAACTGTATTCTTTAAGAGTTGCTCCAACATTGTGTTTGTCAATAACCCTTTTGATTTCAACGAGGTCTGAACTTAAAACAGGGGTTCCCGCATGAATGTAATCAAAAACTTTATTTGGTAGAGAAAATCTATAGTTTGGGTTAGTGTCTTTATCTAAAGTCAAACCAAGGTCAGCATGATAGGTATAGTTCATCATTTCATCATACGGAATACGATCAATAAAAATGACTTTATCAGATAAACTTTTAGTCTTGACCATCTCCTTCAATTGATTGATAACATCTCCTCCACCTACAATATATAAAATCGCGTTTTTAACCCACTGCATAGATTCAACAGCCTCTTCTCCCCCACGATCAATATTAATTCCTGAACCCTGAAGAATGATCATTTTCTTGTCCTCAGCAATTGAAAGGTCAGCTTTTGACTTGATGTTTGTAGGCTCCCATTTACGTGAAACGTTTCGCACTACACCAACATTTACCCCGTATCGCTCTTCATAAATTTTGGCAATCGACTGATTAACCGTATAGACGCTCTTTAGCTTCGGAAAAATGCGTTTTTCTATGGATAGCCATACTTTTCTCACCTTTGGCCGAGAAGTTAATTCAGGAACCTCGGTAAACAACTCATGTGAGTCATATACCAATTTGTTTCTTTTGAGTTTACTTACAATGCGATTGGCTAACAACGTATCTAGATCATTACTAAGAAGAAGGTCACTTCTCTTAAACAACAAAAAAAGAAAGAGTCTCAAGTTAAAAAACGCATAAAAAAGAGCGCCTTTCTTAAACAGAAGCTTCATACGGTGAGTCGCATAAGCACGATCATTGAGTACCTTACTCTCAGGTAATCGTCTTCCTACTAAAAGAACATTATAACCATTATTGTGAAGGAATGAGCAAACCTTATGTACACGTTGGTCCGTGTAAAGGTCGTTCGTAACAGAAACAATAATGCGCTTAGAGCTCATGAACGTAAAGATAAGAAAGTGATTGATTCAAAATGAAATTCACTAGCAACTATAAGGCATAAAAAAAGTGTGGTATACATAACCACACTTTTTTGTTATCGAAGAATATGGATTTTTTAATTTACATCAAACCTATCAAGCATCATTACTTTAACCCAGGCATTAACAAAGTCTTCTATAAAACGCTGTTTATTATCACTTTGAGCGTAAACTTCAGCAAGTGCTCTCAGTTCAGAGTTGGATCCAAAAATTAGGTCTGCACGTGAAGCTTGAAAGACCTCCTCTCCCGTTTCTCTGTTTTTTCCAACAAATACTTCTTTGCTTTCGTCTGTAGCTTCCCAAACAACATTCATGTCAAGAAGCTTTACAAAAAAGTCATTATTTAATTCATTTTCATTCGTATTAAAAGTACCCATGTCAGAATCATCATAGTTTGCTCCTAGTGATCGCATTCCACCTACTAGTACAGTCATTTCTGGAGCAGTAAGAGTTAACAACTGAGCTTTATCAACTAAAAGTTCTTCAGTAGAAACAGTATACTTTGTTTTTAAGTAGTTTCTAAAACCATCTGCCATTGGCTCAAGCACAGCCAAACCTTCAACATCTGTTTGCTCTTGCTCTGCATCCATTCTACCAGGAGTGAAAGGTACCTTAACATCTACCCCTGTATTCTTTGCCGCCTTTTCAATACCCGTTGATCCAGCGAGAACAATCAAGTCAGCCATTGAGATCTTTTTTCCCTCTTTCTTTACAGATGTGTTAAATTCGGTTTGTATTTTCTCTAATTGAGTTAATACACGATTTAATCGCTTTGGGTTATTTACTTCCCAGCTTCGCATTGGCTCTAATTGAATATGGGCGCCGTTAGCACCACCTCTCCTGTCGGAACCTCTGTATGTTGAAGCAGAAGCCCATGCTGTTGTAACCATATCGTTTAAGGATAGATCAGAGTCTAATAGCATGTTCTTTAGTTTCTCAATATCTTTTTGACTAACAAGTTTGTGATTTACATCAGGAATAGGATCTTGCCAAATTAGTTTTTCTTTAGGAACTTCTGGTCCTAAATAGCTTGATTTTGGCCCCATATCTCTGTGCGTAAGTTTAAACCACGCACGGGCAAATGCATCTTCAAACTCTTCTGGGTTTTCTAAAAATCTACGAGATATTTTCTCATAAATAGGGTCAAAACGCAAGGAGAGATCTGTTGTAAGCATCGTTGGCTTTAACATTTTTGTAGAGTCGAATGCATGAGGAACCATTACCTCAGGGTTTTTAGCTACCCATTGATGAGCTCCAGCAGGACTTTTGGTTAGCTCCCACTCGTTTTCAAAAAGACTTTTGAAGAACCCATGACTCCACTTTGTTGGTGTTGCAGTCCATGTTACCTCTAAACCGGATGTTATTGCGTCCTCCCCTTTACCAGATTTATAGTCACTTTTCCAGCCTAGACCTTGCTGCTCGATTCCAGCTGCTTCAGGTTCAGGGCCGATGTGAGAAGCATCTCCAGCACCGTGAGTTTTTCCGAAAGTATGCCCCCCGGCAATAAGCGCAACTGTTTCTTCATCGTTCATCCCCATCCTACCAAATGTTTCACGAATGTCAAAAGCTGCTGCTTTCGGGTCTGGATTACCATTAGGACCTTCAGGGTTTACATAAATAAGCCCCATTTGAACAGCCGCTAGGGGTCGTTCGAGCTCTCTATCACCAGAATAACGTTGGTCGCCTAACCATTTTTCTTCGGGCCCCCAATAAACACTTTCATTTGGTTGCCATACATCTACACGACCGCCAGAGTAGCCAAAAGTTTTAAACCCCATTGATTCAAGGGCAACATTACCAGTCAATATCATTAGGTCGGCCCATGAAATCTTGTTTCCATATTTTTGTTTGATTGGCCAAAGCAAACGACGCGCTTTATCTAAGTTTGCATTATCTGGCCAACTATTGATAGGTGCGAAACGTTGCATTCCAGAACGTGAACCGCCTCTTCCATCACCAGTCCGATATGTTCCAGCACTGTGCCAAGCCATACGAATAAAAAATGGACCATAATTTCCGTAGTCAGCTGGCCACCAGTCCTGAGAGTCGGTCATTAATTTTCGCAAATCTTCTTTGAGCGCTTCGTAATTTAAGTCTTTAAACGCTTCAACGTAATTGAAATCCTCACCTAAAGGGTTCGATAACTCAGAATGTTGTCTAAGAACATTAAGGTTCAAACTGTTTGGCCACCACTCTTGATTGGTTTTTCCCATTCCAATAACATGATGATCAATGGGCATCTCGTTTTTAGTCGTATCCTCAACATTTAATGTTATTGATCCTTTCGCTTCAGTCTGACTATTTTCCGAGCCAAATCCAAAAGGACACTTTCCCGAACCTTCTGCAACATCCTGACCATATATAGCTGCAGACATCATCATACTTGTTAATACTACTATTTTTTTCATCTGTATTTAGAGTTTAATATTCATGAATACAAATTTACACCAAACCAACTATTTGGTTTAACAATTTATTCTATGTTTTAATAGAAAAAAACTATAAGGTAAGAAAAATGAAATGTTTTATTTCTCAAAAGAATGAAAACAGATACTTCAGGAATAAGCGATATTAATCAACCTTTTCGAACCGTACATCATCAACCCATAAAGTACAAGGGTTTTCTGATGAATTAGCGGTTATTCCAATTTCACAACTGGAATATTGGCCTTTTGTACCCTGTTGAAAATAGAGAAAGTCACTTGGCAAAGTGCGATGATTATCTCTAGAAATAATGAGTTGACCGTTTTGCCATACACGCACAGATCCGTTATCTTTTTGCGATAATGAAACTTCCCATTCAACATGTACCCATTCATCTCGAGGGAAAGCGATACCGCTTCCTTCGGGTTGTGTTATGTTGGGTTCATTATACTTGTGTTCTACAAGCAGCTGATCATCTACAATTGCTAATCGCATACCTGGACCCGCACCAATAGGGGTGCGTTCTTCTAAATCCATAATGAATAACCACTGAAGACCTTGCTCTCCTTCAATGTAATACCATGCAGATAAGCGCACCGTTTCACCCTCCCAAAAGGCAAAGTTTTGTTTAGCAATACTTGCTTTAGAAGCACCTTCATCTGATGATGGTTCCGCATAAAAACGCAATGAATAATTTCCAGAGTGAGAAAAATCATCAACCAGACTAATGTTATTAGCGTCTCGTGTAATTTGATTAAAGGACCAGTTGATATCATCGTCAATGAGTAGGTTATCGTATGAAGAGTAGGTTTCAAAGCCGTCTTGGTAAAAATCTATACCATCAAAAACCTTCTTCTTGTCACAAGTAAAAAGCAGAAAAACAAAGGCTATTTTTAACACTGTTCTCATTTGCCTTTGGATTTAATAGTGTAGCCTATACTCAGGCCTCCCCATTGTTGAACTTGAAAGTCTATCAAGTACGATATCAAGGGAGTATACGTTGCACGAAAGAAAAGAGGGCTGTTCTTTGCGTCAAAGCGATACCCAATCACAGCGGTTGTCATAGTAAAGAAACTTCCTCTTGTCGTAACGGTAAACCCTTGTCCAACTCCAATTTCCAACCTGTGATTAGAAGCGCCAATTAAACTGTTGATCATTATTGGAAAAACGATTCCCGTACCGTTGTTTTTGTCTATGGGAGCAAAACTAAGTCCAGCACGCCATGTGTAGTTCATAGTTTCTGTAGACAAGCTTTTTAAGATTGAGGCTTCATAATTTATTGACCCAAGTCCTCCACTTCCTCCGGCCTCGAAGTAAATCGATCGCTCCTTATCTTCTTGAGAATAAAGAGAGGAGAAAATAATAAAGGCTGAAATTACCGTAAGAATTCTCATTAAAAACGCATTTTATAGTACGAATATAAGCCATTTACAATAGTAGACATCAGTATGTTATATGTTTTTGAGGTAAAGTCAATGTCGAAGACACGTTAGTCAAAACATCAAAGATGCTTATATTCACACTTCAAATAAAGCTGTATTATGAAGGTTGCTCTTACATTATTGACTCTTCTCCTTTGTTTTATGCTTGGCGCTCAATATAGCCAGGATGATTACGTGAAGAAAGAAGTATACATAGAAATGCGTGATGGTGTAAAGCTCTTTACTTCCATTTATCAGCCTAAAAAAATCAAAGAAGATCTACCTGTAATTATCAAGCGAACACCATACAGTTGTGCACCGTACGGAGAAGAGTTGATGAAATCTATTTCACATAACCCACACCTTGTAGAATCAGGATATATTTTTGTCTTCCAAGACATGCGCGGTCGATACATGAGCGAGGGAACTTTTGAAAACACAAAACCGCCCTATTCATTCTTTGACAAAGAGAAAACGGATGAGGTTACTGATTCTTATGACACCTATGAGTGGTTAACGAAAAACCTAAAGAAATTCAATGGAAATATCGGTCAGTATGGAAATTCGTACTTGGGACATACAGCGTTATTGGCGAGTACTTCAGGTCACCCAAACTTAAAAGCAGTAATGCCTATGGCTCCTGTAACAAACTTCTATTTTGAAGATTTTAATAGGTACGGGTTATTTGCCTTAAACTATTTACCCGTATTGGACTATTTCGGAGTAGCGATGCCTAACCCCTCAAAGGTTGGGCATACTGTTAAATTTGAAGCACCCTATATTGTTGACCCTAAAAACGAGTTGACGGAAGATTATTATGAGTTTTTTAGGTCGCAGAGAGCAGTAAAGACAATGGAGCAAATGCTACATCCGGAGAATATCTTTTGGCAGCAGATGAAAGCCCACCCAGACTATGACGAGTTTAGACAAAAAAGAGACTGGATCAGTTATTTGGATAGTGCAAAGTGTCATGTAATGGTAGTTGGTGGATGGAATGATGAGCAAAACCTCTATGGCATTTTGAATTCGTATCAAAAATTAAAGAAAGTTGCTCCACAGATCAAGCCTCAAGTTGTTATAGGTCCATGGTCTCACGGTCACAACAAAAGAAGAGAAGGTCAATATACTATGGGGAATATTTTCTATGGTGATAGTGTATCAGAGCGGTTTCAAAGAGAAATAGAGTTTCCTTATTTCGAGTTTCACTTAAAAGAAAGAGGAACTGCTCCAAGTTTTGAAGCTCGCGTATGGGATATGGGTACGCACGAATGGGAAGAGTTTAACTCGAATCCATTTGAAAGAGCTAAGGATAGCATAACCTTCTATTTAGGTGCAGACCGGACTCTAATGCAGGACAAGCATGAAGGGATGCTAAGCTTCGTATCAGACCCAAATAGCCCGGTTCCATTCATTGAAGGAAACAACTTTCACAGAATGGCACCTAAACATTACATGAATGATGATCAGCGTTTTGCGTCCAAACGTCCTGATGTTCTGACATTTACCTCTAGAGTTTTAACAGAAGAAATGAAGGTTTCAGGAAAAATCCAGGCGCTTATTGACTTTGCAACCGACCATGAAGATGCCGACCTGTATGTAAAAATTATAGATGTTCTCCCAATGGACAGAGTTCCGCAAGAAACAGATGCTGAGGGGGTGAAAATGAATGGTTATCAGAAGCTTGTGCGTTTGGGATATATCCGTGGAAGATATCGTGAGACCTTCGAAGAAGGAAAAGCATTTGAGAAAAATGAGAAAACATTAGTAAATGTCCCTCTTCTTGACGTTCAGCATACATTCAAGCCAGGACACCGCATAATGATCCAGGTTCAAAGCTCTATGTTTCCATTGTTTGATATTAACCCTCAAAAATGGGTAGAGAGTATTTACGAGGCAGAATACGAAGATTTTGAAAGAGCAAATCACTCCGTGTTTGGAAGCAGTCGGATTGTATTGCCGATTGTTAAATAGTATTAGGTTATCCAATATTAACCTCTGCCATTGAGGAAATTACCAAAATGATAATTGTAAAAATTATGAGACCAATAAATATGCCTAATTGTGCCAAGGTAAAAAGTGTTCTTTTTAATACCCCCTCAACCTTTAAAACGATTGTGTTAGTATAGAAGAACCAAATAACGGTGGCAAGAAGTGCAAAAATCAAAAAAAGAGCAGGTTCGTCTATCAAAAAGCTAATAATGGAAAAAACTACAACGAGTATGATGAAACGCGGTAAAAGTAGAAATGCTATGCTGACCATGTGAATAACCAACCCTTTGTAGCGCCTCCAATAAAGGAACTTAGAGGATAATATCATAAATGGTATAAGTATGATCATGAATACTTTTAACGCACTAAAATCATCCTCTTGTTCTCCATAAATGGTGACGTCCAGAACACCAAGCTTTCCAAAGATCAAATAAAGAATACCTAGAGAAAGAAAGGTATAAAGCACCATTTTACCGGGTGAAGGGCTTTGATTACGGTAGCCTTTATAATAATCTAATACAAGAGACCTTGGTGCAACCAAAGACTTCTTAAATCCAAGGATAAAACCGTTCTCAAGAGAAATAACTTGCTCAATACCTTCACGCATGAAGTCCCAAAAACTAGTGCTATTTCCTGTATTATGTAACCCACACTCTGGACAGTACCTTCCTGGTTCAACTTGTCCCTTGCATGTACCACAATTATGGTTATTTACTTTATACATATTAATTATCGGTTAATACTTAGTGAACATTAAAGTCCGCCATTTTCATTTGGCCCCAGATATCCAGGCCAAATTATTGATTTTATTCCTTTAGGTAGAATAATACATTCAATGATTCCTTGCGGAAGCTCGCCTTGTTCTTTTGGAAGTGTGGAGACTCCTACTACAATCTCTAACGTGCCGTTATTATTAATATCAGCAATCATTGGTGCTGATGCCATAGCCATTCCTAACCTAGGACGACCAATAAAAGAAGCCTTCTTCTCAGCTACATCATAGACACAGATCTTATTTTCAACTATAAAGTCTTCGATGTGAACAATTTCATTCTCTAGGTAAATAATCTCATCCAAGGGGTCTTCATCCACGTTGGCAATAACTGCGGGTGAAAATTGATTAAACCCGCGTTTTTCCTGAAGGATAATTTCTCCGGTCTTTCCGTCTAGGATCAATAGTTCGAAGGCGCTGTATTGAGGAAATGTTCCAGTGGCAATAATAGTAAATACATCCGGGGTTTGGTCGTCATTGAACTGTCCTAAAGAAGGGGTTACATAGCACTCCTTTCCTGGAAAAGAGCGTGACCATATTTTCTTACCTGAAACACCATCTACCGCGGAGACATTCCCATTCATACTTGCAGTTATAATGTCTACTTCATCGTCGTTATTGAGGTCTGTCGTAACACTATTCAAAATAAACCCTTTGACTGAGTCAGAGAAAAGAATTTTAGCTTTTTTGAGCTTCCCTTTTTTTGCAAACTTATCGTAAGGAGCTATGAATAATGATCCACCAATGGTTTCTCCACCCGTCCCAAAAACAACATAGTCCTCTCCTTGTATTGTGATTAGATGAGGTGCATAATAAGACTCTTTACCATCGGGCATTCTTGCGCTTTGGATTATTTTCCCTGTTGCTGAACTAATCACCATTAGACGAGCAGTAGGTCTATCATTTTCTCCCTTTTTCGCTAAGTAATCACCACCATTGGTAAGCAGAAGGTCATTAAAACCATCTTTGTCTAGGTCGTCTACGAATTGGGTTCCGAAAAAATTCAGAAATCCCGCATTTCTTGATTCAGATTGTGAGCCTTCGAAAAACCTCCAAATAACTTCTCCTGTTGCACCGTTTATAGCAAAGTAGTTGGCTGCCCTACCTCCGATGAAAACATCTTTTACACCATCACCAGAGATGTCCTGAAATAATGCACTTGTATAAATTTGACTTGGTGATTCTACGGTCCAAAGTATTCGGCCGGTATTGCCATCAATAGCAATAACACCATTTTTACTTGGACTATTTTCTACTCCTCCACCAATAACAATATCTAAATTACCATCTTTATTTAGATCAACTAAACGTGGAGAGGAGAAAAGACTTGCGCTATCCACAACTGTTTTCCATAGTCTGTTTTGACTATTAGCACTGATTGAAACGAAGAGTATTATCGAAAGAAACAGAATCCTATACATCATAAACAAAAGTAGAAAAAATTGAATTGCAAGAGAAAAGAAATATCTTTACAACTATGTTATCAAAATCAAGATGTTTTATACTTCTAATCAGTATGTTATTATGCATCAACTCTTTTGGGTTGACAAACATTTCTGATGAAGGAAAAATAAGAGAGAACTGTCTGTCAATTGAACATGCATATCTAAAAGAAGCCTTTTTTCTAACACAGAATACAGTGGGTTTTACTGCGGCAATAAGTGGAAGGGCGTACGGCTACATTACTGTTGGCATGTACGAGTCCATGGTCGATCAAATTGATGAACTGCAAACACTAGAGGGTCAACTGAATGAATACGTTCGTCCTGAGATTAAGGCAAGAAAAATCAACTGGATGATTGTTGCGAACGAAACGAATTACCAGTTATTGAGTTATTTCTATCGAGCGATGCCTCCTTCGAATAAGAAACACTTGTCAGCATTGCATGACTCAATATACCTTGAGTTTTCAGCGCATGAAAAGAAAAGAAGTATAGAAAGATCAAAAAAATATGCAAAGACTATGGCCGAAGCGATTATTGCTTGGTCAAAAAAAGATGGTGCGGATGACGGGTTTGAGCGTAATTACCCACCAGACTTCGAGCCTGAGACGTGTATCTCTTGCTGGTCAAGAACATTTCCTGGATATTTAACTGCACAAGTTCCTTTTTGGGGTGCTAACCGACCAATGCTGGTTGGCAGCCAAAATGTTGCGGCTGACCTTGAGATATTTCCTTTTGACACTGTTCCAGAAACAGAGATGTACAATGAAGCATTGAGCGTACTAGAGAACAGTAAAAAGGAGGATACAGAATACGAGATCATTGCAGAGTATTGGAACGATGCAGCAGGATACTCGGGAACTCCTTCTGGCCATTTTTTTACAATTGCTCAGCACGTTGCGACTCAACAAAATATTACTTTGGATAAAGCACTAGAGTTATACGTGAAACTTGGCGTGGCTGTGAATGAAGCTTTTATTTCTTCTTTTGGATTGAAGTATAAGTTTAATTTCATCCGCCCAATCACATATATTCAACGCTACATTGATCCAAATTTTAACTCTAGGTTAGCAAGCCCTCCTTTTCCCGAGTTTCCATCAGGTCATTCATTCCAAAGTGGAGCAGCCTCAGAAATAATGAAGTCTATATTTGGAGACACTATCACTTTTACGGATTACACAAACAGTCCAAGAAAAGATATTGATGGAAGCCCTAGAACTTATGAGTCATTTACCGAAATGTCGGAGGAGATTTCAATATCTCGTTTTTATGGAGGAATTCATTTTCGAAAAACCCTTGATATTAGTTTGTCTTACGGCAGGAAAATTGGTAGATATGTTTCAACAGTGCTAAAATGCAGAGAATAATACTCTTTCTTACTTTATTATTGAGTTGTTTTTACGCGAACTCACAAAAGTTGTTTTCTGAAGTAAGTGACAGTATAGGTCTAAACTATATTTATCCTGGAAACGACTTCCAGCTTGCTGGAGGAGGCTTGATGGTCATTGATGTTAACAATGATGGTTGGGAAGATCTATACCAATCTGGAGGAGTCTTTGATTCTAAGCTATGGGTGAACAATCAGGGTGTGTTTTACGATGCGACTGATGAATATGGCCTGGATGCCCTGTATGGTTATTTTATTCAAGGGGCAGTTTCAGCGGATTATGATAACGACGGTTTTGAAGATTTCTTTGTAGCAAACTTTGGAAACGGTTTTGGTCAGGGAGATAAAAAAGCCCCTGTTCTATTACATAATATAAAGGGAGAGAGGTTTGACCCAATATATCTAGACTCAATCTTACCTGCTGAGAACTATGCCGCTGCTTGTTGGGGAGACATTAATAATGATGGCTTTGTAGATCTGTATGTTGCGAACTATGTGAAAATGATGAGTGGACTGCATGATGAAAAAGGAAAACCCATCGGTTATAATCCTACGTGTTACGAAAATAAGTTACTGATCAACATTGAAGGCAAACACTTTGTGGAACAAACAGAAAAGTATGGAGTGAACAATGAAGGGTGTGGGCTCGCGGTAAGCTTAACAGATTTTGACAATGATAATGATTTAGACCTAATACTCTTGAATGATTTCGGTGAATGGACCAATGAGGGGAACAAGGTTTATAGAAATAACTATCCAGACGAGTCGTTCACTAATATTTCAAAAACAACTGGGTTTAATCAAGAGATATACGGTATGGGCATTGGTCAGGGTGACTATGATAATAATGGTCAGTTAGATTACTACGTAACAAACATAGGGAGGAACTATCTATTCACATATGAAGACTCTGCCTTTGCTGAAAGCGCTAAGGAATTAAGACTAGACATACCTTTTGTGTATGATAGTATCTATGGAACAAGTTGGAGCGGGTTATTTTTTGACCTTGAGTTCGATGGAGATCAGGATTTATATATTTCCAAAGGAAATGTGGCGACATTAGTTCCTCCTGCCGCAATAAGTGATGGGAATAAATTATTCGTAAATGAGGAAGGAGAGTTTTTTGATAAAGCTATTGAGTCAGGTGTGAGCGATGTTTTATCCCATAGAGGCGCGGTGGTGTTTGATTTTGATAATGATGGAGATTTAGATATTATTTCATCTGTTGTGAAGTTGCCTTGGGCTGCTTTTGCAGGAAGAGAGCAAAAGATAAAGGCGTATCAAAATGATTCTGAGGCTGGCAACTATGTAGGTATAAAACTAGAGGGAAAACACCCATTTAACCGCTCTGCCATTGGCGCAAGGGTAGTCTTTTTCCAAAACGGAAAGAGAAGTATTCGAGAAGTCGATGGTGCAAGTGGGCACGCATCACAAGGAACGAAAACACTATATTTTGGTTTAGGTAATGAGAAGAGTTTAAATGAGGTTCAGGTTAACTTTGGTGATGGTAATTGGATCTCAATTAAAAACCTAAAGCACGGAAGAATATATAAAGTTGATTCAGAGGGAAAAGTGAAATAAAACCAATAGAACTATTTATTTAGTCTCTTTTCAAACACCTTCATTTCGGAAAAATATTTGTCTTTAGATATCTTCTTGAAGTTTCGACCTCTAAGCTCTAGTTTCTTTTGATTCTTAACACAGATATGAATTTGGGACTCTATAACCTTGCCAAATGTATCAGTTAGAACATAGACGTCGTTTTCTTTTAAAGGCATGGCATAATATATTTCCGTTGTACAGCTTGAGGACAGAAACATATTGATGTGTAGTACGTCTCTTCCTTGGTCGTCAGGAGTATGAATAATTTGGACAAGCTGTAGTTCACGTCCTTTACTTTCCCAATATGAAGTGTTTTCTGGGTCGGCATTAGGAGTCAACCAAGTAAGAGAAAATATCAGTATTGAAAAAAAAGAATTCACTTTATGACCTATTCATTTGAAGTTCTATCAAATATACAAAAATGAGACCACACTGTTCAAATACGTAAAAACGATAGAACTAAATTCATTACCTTTACTTTTATATAGAAAACAGAAAAATGACCAATAAAAAAACACTTGTTTTTGCAACTCAAAACCCGAATAAAGCAAAGGAGATACAGGGGTTATTGCCTGATATTATTTCGGTAAAAACCTTGGCAGATATTGGCTGCATTGATGATATTCCTGAAGATCAACCAACACTCGAAGGAAATGCTTTACAGAAAGCGCGTTACGTTAAGGAGCACTTTAATGTTGATTGTTTTGCAGACGATACGGGCTTGGAAGTAAATGCTTTAAACGGAGCTCCGGGTGTCTATAGCGCAAGGTTTGCAGGACCTGATAAGAACAGTAATGACAACATGGATTTGCTATTAGAAAAGTTAGAAACTACCAAAAATAGATCGGCTCAGTTCCGAACGGTGATCGCTTTAATTCTAGATGGGAAAGAACATACTTTTGAAGGCAGTGTTTCGGGTCACATAGCTAATGAAAGGCAGGGTGTTGAGGGGTTTGGATACGATCCGATATTTATACCTGAAAATGAAACTAGGTCGTTTGCACAGATGTCAATTGAAGAGAAAAATGAAATGAGTCACAGAAGCAGAGCAATAGCAAAGCTTAGAAAATTTTTATCAAAGTAGCATGGCAAAAGTAAAAACAGCATATTTCTGTCAAAGTTGCGGGCATGAAGCTCCAAAATGGTTAGGCAGATGTCCGGCATGCAATGAGTGGAACACTTTCGTTGAAGAGGTTATTAGCAAAGGGAAGAATGAGGTAACAGCATTTTCTAAAAACTCAAAACGAACGTCAAAGCCTCAAGCGATCCATACGATCAAGGAGATTCCTGTGCAACGTATACAGCTGAAAGATAAGGAGCTTAACCGTGTACTAGGTGGCGGTTTAGTTCCAGGGTCATTAACACTTTTCGGAGGTGAACCCGGCATTGGTAAGTCGACATTGATGCTGCAAATGGCTATGCAAGAAACAGGTCAGGAAATTCTTTATGTGTCAGGCGAGGAGAGCGAACAGCAGATAAAAATGCGCGCAAGTAGAATAGGAGATTTAAATGAATCCTGTTTTTTATTGACAGAAACTCAGCTTGAGTCTATTTTTAATCATGCAGAGCAGATGCAGCCTGATCTTTTGGTGATAGACTCTATACAGACTATACATAGTGAAAATATTGAAAGTTCACCGGGAAGTATTTCTCAAATACGTGAATGTACGGCCCAACTTTTGCGATTTTCAAAACAAACAGAAACCCCCGTATTCCTCATAGGTCATATTACAAAGGAAGGTTCTCTGGCGGGACCAAAAGTTTTGGAACACATGGTAGACGCAGTACTTCAGTTTGAGGGTGATCGAAACCATGTTTACAGACTCTTAAGGTCAATTAAGAATAGATTTGGATCAACAAATGAGTTGGGCATTTATGAAATGTTAGGGAATGGTTTACGCCAAGTCGAGAACCCTTCGGAAATATTGATTTCTAATAATAAGGATCAGCTCAGCGGAAGTGCTATAGCAGCAACACTTGAAGGTTTAAGGCCAATGTTAATCGAGGTTCAGGCCCTTGTAAGTTCAGCGGCTTATGGAACGCCTCAAAGAAGCGCAACTGGATTTGATTTACGAAGATTAAACATGCTTCTTGCAGTCATGGAAAAGCGTTGTGGATTCAAACTTGGAGCCAAAGATGTTTTCTTGAACATTGCTGGAGGAATTAAAGTAGATGACCCAGCAATCGACTTAGCAGTAGTTGCCGCAATCTTATCTTCAAATGCAGACATAGCGATCAATAAAAATATTTGTTTGTCAGCAGAGGTTGGTTTATCAGGAGAGGTTCGTCCGGTGAATAGAGTCGATCAACGTGTTTCTGAGGCTGAAAAGTTGGGCTTTGATAAGATCATAATTTCTAAAGAAAATAAGGGAATTAAGCAATCGCAGTTTAACATTGAGGTAGTGGAATGCTCGAGAATAGAGGAGGTGCTTCGGGAATTGTTTGGATGATTTCTTCCGTTTGTATAGTTCTGATTGCTAACATTCTATATTTTTGTAAAAATTTTATACTTTTTTAAGATGAGACATCTACTACTTTTCTTTTTTATTTTTACATCAATTATTTCTTTTAACTCATCATTTGGACAACAAAAATATGAGACAACTATTTTATATGACGAGGGAGACAATTCAGGAAAGGTAATGTTTAGGTGTTCATTTGATCATATGATGGGTGAGCTTCTAATAAAAGCAGTAGCAAAAGTAGATAGTTATGAAGGTTGTGACCCAGGGGTGTTAAATGTTACTGTAGATATATACGACGGAAGCAGCAAAGTTTCTACGAAAACATTTTCTAATTTAATTTCAATGGATATTTCTGGAAGCCCCGATTGGAGCGCCGCGTTTCCAGGACTAAATGCTGAACAAGCTAAGGACCTTTACAAAAAAGGATTTACCATTAAAAATGCTCAATTGAGTGGGTTGTCTTTTCCCGGTTGTTCATCTGACTCTGACGAAGAGGATGAAGACAATGACGAAGAAGAGGAGGAAAGTGAGGAAGAGGAGGAAGACGAAGTGAAAACCTATAAGTCCTCTTGTCAATACCTTGAGGAGGCACGAGCAAACTTAAGGAGCGCACAATATCAAGGTCAGGCAGACTTATATAGGAAAGAGATAGCAAGGCTAGAGCCTTTGTGCCAAAGGGAAAAAGATAGAGCGGCCTATAAGAGTCAAAAGGTGTTGAGAGGAACAGCAGGAACCTCTAGACAAACAGGATCAAATAAAAGTAATAATACGAAAAGTAATGAGCAAGAAGCTGCAAGGAGAGAGCAGCAAAGAAGAGAGGAAAATCAAAGAAAAAAGAGAGAATATGACCAACGTATTGCTGAGCAAACACAACGAAATGTGCAGCAAGCGAGCGCCATGGCTGCGGCAAATATGGGTGCATTTGTAGCGATTGGGATGGTTCTATATCAAGACATGGGTAATGTAAACGCATCCGACACCTATATTGGAAATCAGTTCAATTTCGGTATTAATATGGGGTATTCCATATCATCGTTACCGCTAGTGTTTAACTCTGAGATTACAACGTACATCTACAATTATAATACAGGATATAACGAGTATATTACAAAAACTAGAGATGATGATAGACGGGCTACAACGTTGAATATGGACTTTAAACCCTTCTTTGGGTATGAGCATGACTATGGAGGTGTTGACTTGTATGCTTGCTTGCAGCCAGGGACTTCATTGATATTTGATAGAACGAATTTTAGTCATTACTTAGGAGGTGAAGTTTTTGTTGGTCACAGAAATGCAAAATTCTTTTACTCTTTTAATAGGGGGGCAAGAAGGTTTTATGCTTTTGAATGGATAAACCCAGAAGAGTATGGAAATGGAGGATCTAGATATAAATATAAAAAGCAGGTCATTGGAGCCCGTTTTTCATGGGAAACTAATGGATACAGTTACGCAAGACACCACCTAAAAATCGGGTATATTTTTGAGAACTTTTTAGAGGCGATTGATCATGATGACGGGCAATCAAGAGTGTGGTACTATGATCTTGACCCGACCTTAAAGTTGGATTTAAATAAATATTACAGAATTAAAGGTTTTCACTTGTCATGGGTAAAAGAGCATAACTTTGATTTTTATGCGAATATATACCCCAATCATCCTCTAACAGGTATTAATAAATTCAAAGACTCTGATTCATTCGACGACAGAAGAGAGGGTGCAATATTCTTTGAAGTAGGATTTGTAAGGCAAATTAAGAAGTTCTTTTAATCAAAGAACAAACGTCCGTTAAACCATTCTGGATCTAAAGTAGCCCCTATGCGCTTGTAAAAAGATATTGCTGGCTCATTCCACTCCAGAACCTGCCAGTCCATTCTCTTTACACCTCTTTTTTTAGCAAGTGCAATTAAACAGTCAAACAAAGCTTTTCCAACTCCACCTCTTCGGTACTCAGGTTGAACATAGAGATCCTCGAGGTATAAGCACCTACCTTTCCATGTGGAATAAGATGTATAGTAAAGGGCCATTCCTCGCACAACACCGTCCATTTCTACCACGAGACATTCGCAAATAGGATCTTCAAACAGGTCTACTTTTAGTTGTTCCGGGGTATTAATAACAGCATCTGGTTCTCTTTCATAGACGGCTAATTCCTGAATCAGGGCCATAATGGCTTTTTCATCACCAGGCATAGCCTCTCTTATGTTGAACTTGTTATTCATACTATAAACCACCTAGATTGAATCGTAATCTAACCCCAGCAGCCGTGTTACCTGTAATGTATGAGGTTGCAACCTTCGGATTCGTTAACTGTTGATCGTAGTAAAGCGAAAACGTAAGGTTTTTACTTACTAAGTAATCTGCACTAGAACGAATAGATAAAACACGTTGTCCAGCTGTTGCTTGATTTGTGTTTTCCACAATCTTACGTATCACGGTTAAGTTATCTCTAATTGAAAGATCAAAACGAATGTTTAAATCAGAGGGTTTTAACTTAGTTCCCTGGAACGTCATAGGAACTCTAAAGTTCGTGAATTTATAACCGGCACCAATAACAATTTCTGTACCCAAAACTTCTGTTAACTGATTGTTCGCTAATGAAAGTGATGATGAACGTTCTTTGCTAATTTCAAATTTAGTAAGTAACCCGTTACCCGCAATTTTCCAGGTAGCATCAAATCCAATTAATGGAGAGAAACGTTCTGATATCGTAATATTTTGAACCTGTTGTGTAGGGATATAATTATTATTGATATCACGGGCTGTTAAGAACCCGTCGTTGTCCGTTTCTGCATTAAGGTTAGTCTGCATTCCAGAAACAGTAACGGTGGATTGATACCCATGTCTAACAGTAAAGTTTTGAACGAATTCTTTAAAGAACTTAAACTTAGTTAGACCGTTATAGGATACTTGCCAGTTAGGCAAAGGTATATTGCGAGTTGGAGATATACTTCGTCCGTCTACATCTTTGCCAGTGAATGTAGTTAAAAATGCTCCTATGATTACGTCTTGTTGACTAGGCCCATACCCATCGTAATAACCAGCACTATCTGTAATGCTATTCGGGTTTTGTAAACCTAAAAAAGTTGAAACTTCATCTCTTGTATCCCTTAGCTTGGCAAAAGTTCCTGAGCTATAGTTTCTTCCGAGCGTTTCAAACGCAGACTGTATTGAAATTGTGGAATATGTAACGTTCGTTGTAACAAATTGACTTTGGCTTTCGAACCCTTGAATGCTATCATTGAATCGATAGAACTCTGCGCTATTCTCAGTAAAGTTCCTGTTCATCGTTAAGTCTATTTTCAAATCTTTGAAAGGCTCTAAGCTCGCCCGTAGATTGTAGTTTTGAGAATGCTGTATGGTATGTTGAGTGTTGAGAGCACTTGTGTCTACAACGAATCCTCGATCACCAGCATAAGGAGCAAACTCAAATCCTGTTTGATTCCCAAAAAGATTTCTTTGTTGCTGTCCAAATGCAAAGTTCCTTACTTGAGCATCGCTAAATGTTCTGCTGTTCATTCCAAAGACTTGTGCCTCTCCATTAAACCCAGGTAGAAGCATACCATCATTAAGTGTGTATGTTCCTGATATTGTACGAACACTCATTAGCATTCTCCCCATAAATCCAGTTATTGGGTGGAAAGGCTTACCATATTTCTCTTGATACTTTTCTTCACGCTCTTCTTTGTTTTCTATGCGCTCATTTTGTTTTTCAAACCGTGGTTCTTTTCGCTCCAATTTTTTAAGAACTTTGGCCAACTCCTTCTCATGTTCTTCGAGTTCTTCAGGGCTCAACTTCTCCACATCAACTGCTTCCAGCTTAGCTTTCTTTTCTTCTAATTCTTTTACTTTTTTAGCTAAGTGACTGTCGTTTTTTGTGTTTCCTTTTTTATTTCCGCCACGTCCTTGAACTCTTCCTCTAACCGATCTTCTTCCTGCTCTTCGACCACCTCTACCGTCATTTATTATCTTCTGCAATAGTTCAGACTTTCGGTAAAGATTGGTCATATTCATTTGTGCAGTGAAGTTCACATTTCTGCTGTTTTGTATAGTATTACCGAACGCCTCGAGCCCTAGATTTGGTCTACTCCACTCGTAAGCAGAACCATATCTAATGTTCGAATTTAAAAAATCAAGTGCTGGAATTTTATCAAATGGGATATTGTACGATATGTTATACGAATGATCATACCGCATTGTTTTCCCAAGCGATCTTATTTGACTGCTTACGGAGTCTCTGTACTCTTGGTAAAGTTCAGGACTCTCATTTCTATCTACCTGTCCTTCAGGCTCATCTATTATTGAAGTGTTATTTCCTGCTATATCAAATTTTAAGTTTCGCGTTATGTCATATTTGAAGTTAAAGGACCTATTCCATGTAAAATTCTTCATGTAAATAGGTTGGAACTCAAAGTTAGTGTTCGGAATGTTATTTCGAATTTGACGCTCGTTGTAGTTTCGAATCAAGTTGTTCTTGATGCTTAAGTTTTTTGGTCCAAGATAGAAGTTCGTAGAGCGAATTAAGTCCCACCAATTCGACTTACGCATAAATTTGACTTTCTTGAAAGGTTCAATTAGCTTTGGAGAACCGTTGTATACATAGTTTACACCCCCCTTCCAAATAGTTGTTCTGTCGTAATTTGTTCTGAAATCACGGTGCAAATCTTCACTATACGAGTAGTTAAAGGCTAAGTTACTGATATCCCATAGATGGCTTTTGGCACCAGGCTTCCTAGCTTTTCTAACGTTCGTAAAGTTGAATGACCGTCGCTGCGTAAAATCTTGACCATCTCTCATTCTTTCCCTGCGTTCTTCAGCGTTGTAAGAAGAAAGTTCAACGTCTGGATTGTAAGGGTCAAATCGTGGATTAATCGTTCCCACTGAATAAGTATATAAGAATGGTATATCAATCTTTGCTCTATCTCCCAGCAACTGACCCAGTTGAGCATTTGCAGAAACGTCTAAATTCAATCTAGAATCTCTTTGACGTTCAGCAACTCGACTATCTATACTACCCCAGTTTAGACCACTGTAGGAACCTGCAACCTGAATGTTTGCGAAGTCAGCAACTTGTATCTGAGCCCTCGCCAATGCAGCAGAACCTCCTTCATTTTGGAATTCTGTCAACCTTAATTCATTAACCCAAACTTGAATACACTTGTCTAGTCCATCATCTGGCTGCCAAGGGTGAGCTTTGTTTTGAGATGGGTTTCTTACACCAATCATAACGGTTTTAACCTCAGTAATATTTGGATTTCCTTTTACTTTGATGACGCGCTGTGGATGATTAACATTATTATTATCTGAATCACCGGGCTGGTGATCTACAGCTTTTTCAAACTCTATATTAAAAGCTACATTACTTCCAGGGGTTTCCATGGCGGAATTCCTATCTTTTTTGAGTTGTATTAGCTCATCAAAAACGATTCTCAAGTTGTTTTCTTCTGGCCATATTTCTAAATCGCTTGACGCACCCCATGGTGTAACCTTTAAAGGAACTTCGTACTCATAATAGTTTTCTCTAAAGTCTGTACCCAGCCTTACAAACAAGGTTACATCATTATCATTAAGAGGCTTAGTCGGCTCTAACTCTTCAGCATGTATGAACATCTCAAGATTTTTATACATCACCATATCCATTCCGACGTTTCTTGTTGCACCTCTTGCGTCTCCATCTTTTAGGTCGCAAACCTCAAGTGTCATCGATTGTTCGTTCAATTGTCTTTGGAAAGCCTGTGAAGGGTCTACCTCTCTAAGAATTCCAGGAGGAATCACATAATTTATCGGTTCTCTTTGATCGTGTTCTTCTACGTTAACTGCCCCAATATTGAATGAAGTGAGGTCAGGATCAGCTTGCTGTCCATCTGAGGCTTGAGCAAGACTTTCTCTGAATTTTCGCCATTCACCACGGATCAACTCAAGTTTAGCAAATCTTAATGTTGTTTCTTCGCCGAAAGATTTTAGGAACATGCGCATAAAACGTATGGATCTAAAATCACTAATACCATTAATAACCTTATCAGGACTTCGAACAGGTATTCTAAATTGATACCATTTAAACTCTTTTGTTCCCTTACTGTATTCTCTTGTGTTGATGATATAGTTTTTTCCGACTTGCATATCGTTCGGGCGCAAGGAAACTCTGTATTGGTAATAGCTTTCAGATTCACTTAAGTTGTTGTCTCTGTTAACATCCTCCATGTCTGGAGTGTTTGTGGCTTGAGTAGGATATCCACCCGCGTTAATACTAGCAGACGTCTCAGGTGTTGGTGAGTTTCCGTCATGACCATTCCAAAATTTATATCGTCGAATAATATCAACTTGTTCAGCATCATATTGATCATCCCTATAATAGTTATAGTTATCACCTGAGATATCTTCCAAAATTTGGTCTTTCGCTATTTGGGAAAGCGTTGCGTTGTTGTTTACCCAGTTTACAAAGTTCTGATAAGCTTCTTCTTCTCGTTGATCGCTGTAACCATCAAGCCCTACATCTTGCTCAGAACGAGTGGCAGGGTCGTTGTCAAAAGCATTTACTACAACCTGTTCTGTAGATATTCTCGCCCAGTTTGTTTCGTCTACGTTTTCAGTATCATTAAAATCACTTGGCAGTCCATTCTCGAAGCTTTTTCTGGAATCGGGTAAAACATCTTCCGAAAGGTTTCCAAGATTAAAATACAAATCTCCTCCACTATGAGTTGTATTAGGATCAAGTTCTTCTTGGTCTTCATTAAACGGATCTAACATCCAGAACTGGATATACTCGACATTCGTTTGTTCAAAGTTCGTTGTAGTAAGAGAACGCATGATACCGTTCCATCGCTCTTGAGGATTAATAAACTCACCATCAGCATTCACCGTGTTCGTTGTATCATAATTATACATCCCTCGTTCTTTAGGGTAGTACGTCATATTGAATACGGGTAAATTAGTAATGGTTCCTAGTGCAGGATTTAAGTTTGGAAATAGATCAACTCTGTTGACTAAAGCAACATTCACATCTTCGGTAAACTCTGGGTTTTCAGCAATATATTGTGGTGTTAGTGAGTTCGATTGAAAAAACAAGGGGTCAATTGTGTACCAAGACATGTGGGAACGGTTAAAGCCTGCAGCCAAATCATTCGTAAGATCAGCCTCAGGGAATAGATCGTCTTGACCTTGTGGTATTGATGCTAGCATCCATGAAGAGAAGTTTCTCAAATCGATGGTAGACTGGCTTCCTTCGAAATCATCGACATATGAAATACCTTTTCGAGAGATTGCTCGTGGAGCACCAGGTATCAAGTGAGCCGCTTCAGCGTTTAGCGTCAAAGTTGACATCTGTTTTGTTGAAATAGTAGGAATTAAATTGATGAGCTTCGTAAGGAAAGGGACATCTGTTCTGTACGATAAATCAAATCCAACGATATTGTTTTTGAAAGGTTCATCCCCTATATCCACCTTCTGCGTAATGGGACGTTCTGTCATCCTCATCCATGTTGCTCCAACATTGAAGTCAGGATTAATCATATAATTTAGGTGAGTACCCATTAGAGATTTGTTTTGGAAACCAAAGACAGAATTACTTTCAATTGAGATTTTAATATCTGCATTCGACTCTAAAACGGCACTATTCAATATTTTCACTCGACCAAGGTTGTAATCAACTGTAAAGTCTGTTCCTTCCTGTAAACGAATTCCTCCTGCAGTTACTACAACAGATCCTTCAGGAACGTTAAGTGCATTCAAGGGGATTTCGTCGCTTACAGATGATTCGTACCTACCGTTGAAGTAAAATCTGTTTTTCTTTGGAACCTGCTGTGCTGCAATTCTTGTTGAGTCATATAACTCGTCGTAAGCCACATTATCAACAATTTGATTTGACAATCCGGCAGCAAGCATTTCTTGCCTAATTGTTTCTCCAAAAGGCTCTATTGTACTGAAGTAGATTCTTCCATTACGGGTATTAATAGTCCCGCCGTTTGTAGCCATATTTCCCTCGAAAGAAATTGGTTTAAAGTCAAAGACACCGTCTTGTTGAGCTCGATTATTCTGATTCAATCGATCCATTCCCACAACATCAATAACTTGTCGATCATCCATTCCTGGGTATGGAAGGAAGTTTACATCCAGGCTGTTGTCGGGGTTATTGTAAAGAATATCGAGTCTAAACCCTTCCTGACTTACTTGGTATGCACCTATAGAGTATACGTTCTTCATCATCAAGTCCCAAAGCTGGTTTTTTGGGCTGATAATGGTTGGTTTCAGAAGCTTTAAGAGCAGAGCGTCTTGGCCTACAACGCCGTCAGTAGAAAATTCACCAACTTGATATGTTCGACCAGAATATGTGTATTCATAAGCGATTGCTAAAACCTCATCATTGTTTAATGGTAAGTTCACAGAAATGAACCCTAACTGTGCGTTGTAAGAGAACTCTTGTTCAGAGAGTTTACGTGCATTTTCCACTTTTTCAAAGTCTACAGCTTGTTGAAAAGGTCCAGGAGTTGCATTTTGCGACTCTAATTCGACAACAGCATTATTGAAGCCACGAATACTAGGGTTATTACTAGCATATTCATAAAGACCGTTTGAGCTGTTATCAGGAAGTTCATTATTGGAAGGGTTTCCAGGATTACCTGACCAATTAGCCGGGTCCGACTCTCCTAAATCTGTAAACGCAACAATATTTCTTGTGTCTTCTACACGATTGGTTTGATTTGTAACCCAAACTTCAATACGAGTTATATTCACAAGGGAACTAACAAAAGGAACTGACTCCATGGCTTCATCATAGTGGTCTCTGTGGTAATAGTTTAAGAAGTAGTGACGGTTCATTTCGTACTCATCAGCTTTCAATTCAAAATCTTGAACTTGAGCTCCCCCTTTGATATTGATTTCTTTTTTCTGTCCCCTTGATGTTGAGGCGATGGCGTCAACAGTTAATCGACCAAAACGCATTCTTGTTTTTACGCCAAAAAGAGTTTGCGACCCTTCGATAAGAGATGTTTCTAAAGGCATTGATACGTTACCTGCCTCGATTTTTTGGAGAATTTGATCTTCATTTCCAGTCCATTCAAGTTTGGTAACATTATCGAAGTTGAATGCGGCTTCAGTGTTGTAAGAGGCTCCTAATTTCATTTTGTCACCAATTTGTCCAACAAGGTTGAGCTGTATTCTTTGTTGAAAGTCAAATCGAGTGATTCTACGCTGGTTTTCTGGAAGCATAGGATTGTCATACCGAGCAGAGTTGACCCCTAGAGACAGCTCGACACTTCCCTCAGGTCGAATTTGAATTTCATCAGACCCAAAAATATTGGCGAAGCCAGGACTATCGATTTTAATAGGTGGAATTAATCCTTGCTCTTCTTTGGTGTCAGCATCGATTTTTTCTTTCCAGTAGGACTGCATTTCTTTTTGCTGTTCATACTCGATGTATTCCTCAAGCGTCATCATGGAAGGAGTTCTATAATTCAAATCCTCACCCATAACTTCTTTGAAAATATATTTTCCTGTTCTAGGATCGTAGACGATTGTCTTTTTTACATTTGAGGGGTCTCCTAAATCGAAACTTTGCTCCGTGTTTCCAGTTGGATCATAAGGGTTGTTTATAGGAAACTGAAGATCAATAGAGTCGGGATCCTCCTGCCCAATCGCAACTGATGAAATCAGCAACAAAAGAGCCGTTAAGCAGAAAGCTAATCTTCTATATATCAATACTTCTTTCAAATCAACAACAATTTATAATACCTTAAGTGCATCTTTAATTAAAAGCTCAACAGTCTCTTGCTCACTCAACACTTTATTCAAGGCCTTATCGGCTTGCTTTTTATCAAAACCTAATGAGACCAATGCAGTTAACGCATCAAAGCGAAGAGTATTGTTTGAATTACTAAGATTATCATCCGACACCTCGAATTTTAACATTTTATCCTTAAGGTCAACTATAACGCGTTGTGCTGTTTTGGCCCCAATACCCTTAACACCTTGTATTGTTGCTACATCTTCCGAAGTTATGGCGTGTGCTATCTCTCCAGGTGTTAAACCAGAGAGCATAATAATTGCTGTACTTGGGCCAATCCCTGATACAGACACTAAGAAATTGAACATATCTCTTTCTTCTTGATCAGAAAACCCATATAAAACCTGAGCATCTTCTCTAACTACAAATTGAGTATAAATCTTGATACTCTCGTTACTTCCAAGGGCTGAAAATGTATTCAAAGATATTTTAACCTCATAACCGATTCCTCCGCACTCCACAATGACATTAGTCGGAGATTTTTCGATCATTCTACCGTTAAGATGTGTAATCATAATTATTTGTTTTGGGCATCAACAACAGCCACTTTCACCATATTCACTATCTCTCTTACACTTGAACCAAGTTGAAGAACATGTATTGACTTTCTCAAACCAACGAGTACAGGTCCTATAGCCTCTCCTTCCGTCATCTCTTGTAGAAGTTTATAAGCAATATTACCAGAAGAAAGGTTCGGGAAAATAAGTGTATTAACTTCTTTATTTGCTAAATCAGAGAAAGGGAACTGATCTTCCATCATTTCATTGTTCAACGCAAAGTTCGCCTGAACCTCACCATCTACTGTCAATGTTGGATACTTCTCATGTATGATTTTAACAGCTTTTGCCATTTTATCTGCATCCTTTCCAGTAGCAGATCCAAAGTTTGAATAAGACAATAGTGCAATGCGCGGTGTTACTTTAAACTTCCGTATTGTTTTAGCTAAGTTATTGGCTAAATCGGCCACTTCTTCTGCGTTTAATTCAAAATTTACCGTGGTGTCTGCGAGAAATACGGGTCCTTTTTTCGTAATAAGGATATACATACCGGCCACCTTGTCTACGTCTTTTTGTGTTCCAACAACTTGAAGAGCAGGTTTAAGAACGTCTCTATATTTTCGAGTGGCACCAGAAACCATAGCGTCAGCATCACCAGAATGAACCATCATAGCACCAAAGTAATTACGCTCACGCATAATTTTTTTCGCTTCGTATGCAGTAAATCCTTTTCTTTTTCTCATTTCAAAGAAAATCTGAGCATATCGCTCTCTTCTTTCGTTTTCTTCATCGGCTTTAGGGTCTAAAATCTCAACTTCTGGAAACTCCATGCTGTACTCTTCGATCATTTGCTCAACTTTCTCTTTACGTCCAAGCAAGATTGGAGTCGTAACACCTTCTTCATATGCCGTCTGTGCAGCTTTCAAAACTTTATAATTGTCTGCCTCAGCAAATACAACTCTCTTTGGGTTACGTTCAGCCTTTTCGGTAATTGTTCGAACCAATTTGTTATCAAGACCAAGTCTCTTCTTTAATTCTGCTTCGTATGCACCCCAGTCTTTTATCGGCATTCTTGCTACTCCTGATTCTATAGCTGCTTTTGCAACAGCGGGTGCAACGTAATAAATTAAACGAGGATCTAGAGGCTTTGGAATAAACTGCTCTCTTCCGAATGTGATACTCTTTTCACCATAGGCCTCACTAACTTCGTCAGGAACAGTCTCCTTAGCGAGTTCAGCAATTGCGTGAACAGCAGCAAGCTTCATTTCTTCGTTAATTGATTTCGCTCTTACATCTAATGCGCCTCTGAAAATAAAGGGAAAACCAAGAACATTATTGACTTGGTTGGGATGGTCTGAACGCCCCGTGGCCATAATGACATCATCTCTAGAAGCCATAGCGTCTTTATATGCTATCTCTGGCTCAGGATTCGCCAGAGCAAAAACAATTGGGTTGTCTCCCATTGATTTAATCATATCTTTCGAAACTATACCACCACGAGATAAACCAATAAACACATCTGCTCCTTTCATTTCGTCGGCAAGTTCACTTGATTTTTTATGAACAGCAAAATGAGCTTTGTTTCCAGTGAGACCGTCTCGGTCTTTTGATAATAAACCCTTACTATCAAACATATATATATTTTCAAGCTTGGCCCCCAAGGAGCAATAGAGCTTAGCACAACTCATAGCTGACGCACCCGCTCCCGATATAACAATCTTAACTTTCTTAATGTCTTTTTCAGCGAGCTCTAGAGCGTTTAATAAAGCCGCAGAAGATATAATCGCTGTTCCATGTTGATCGTCATGCATTACAGGGATGTCAAGCTCTTCTTTTAAACGTTCTTCAATCTCAAAGGCTTCGGGAGCTTTAATGTCTTCTAAGTTTATTCCTCCAAAAGTCGGAGCGATAGCTTTTACTGTCTGAATAAATTTTTCTGGATCATTGGCGTCCACCTCAATATCAAATACATCAATATCTGCAAAAATTTTAAAAAGGACACCTTTTCCCTCCATTACAGGCTTAGAAGCAGCAGGACCAATATCTCCGAGGCCTAAAACAGCAGTTCCATTTGATATTACGGCAACTAGATTTGCTTTGCTCGTATACTTGTATACATCTTCTGGGTTTTCAGCAATGTGTAAGCAAGGTTCTGCTACACCTGGTGAGTATGCCAATGAAAGATCTCTTTGAGAGCTGTAAGGTTTTGTAGGTATTACCTCTATTTTCCCTGGTTTTCCTTGAGAGTGATAGTCCAGAGCATCTTGTTTTCTTATCTTAGCCATATCCGTATCTTAATTTTCTAATGCAAGAGCGTAAAATTAATAAAATAGCTCACAAAGAAAGAACAAACATAGCATAGAAGGAGATGAGTAAAAAAACCATTGTGATATTGAGCGGAGCTGGTATGAGCGCCGAGTCCGGGCTAGGAACTTTCAGAGACGGCGGAGGACTGTGGGATAAGCACAGGATTGAAGATGTAGCAACACCTGAGGCGTGGTTAAAGGATTCAGAAAGGGTCACGGAGTTTTATAATATAAGGCGAAAGCAATGTTTTGAGGCGAGACCTAATGATGGTCATTTGGTTATAGCGGAGCTTGAAAAATACTACAATGTTATTATTGTAACACAAAATATTGATAACCTTCATGAACGCGCAGGTAGTAGTAATGTGATCCATCTTCATGGAGAAATTGATAAGGTTAAAAGCTCGGGACCAGATAGCGAATCAGAATATTACGATCAAAAGAGCTGGGAGGTCAAGATGGGAGATAAATGTCCAGCAGGTTATCAGTTGAGACCACATGTTGTATGGTTTGGTGAGGCTGTTCCAATGCTAGAAAAGGGAGCCGAAGCTGTTGAGGAAGCTGACATATTTGTTGTAGTTGGAACCTCATTAAATGTCTATCCTGCTGCCGGACTTCTAAATTATGTTCCTGCTCATGCTGATAAGTTTCTTATCGACCCTAATAGGGTTGAAGTTTCTGAGAGCTTTACTGTGTTTTCAGCGTCCGCAACAAAAGGGTTAAAACAGTTCAAAGAAATCATGTTAAATAAAAATACCCCCAGTTAAAAACTGAGGGCACAGAAAACAAATCTATTTTTTCGAATATTATTTGCGCACTACTAACTTCTTAGGTTCGCTCATTGTTCCGTTCTCATTAAGAATTCGAACAAAATATATCCCACTGTTAAGTGTATTTAATTTCAAGTCCTTTGAGGTAGAATTGATTTTTGATGTCAAAACTTGTTTTCCTAAAGCATCAAAAACCAAAATAGCTTCGTCAGATGCTCTTAGCTTTTCAATCTTTAGGTTGTTTTTCGACGGGTTTGGATACATATTGAAATCGTTGTTATTTGCCTCTTCCTCTTCCAAACTTAAAAAGCAGCTTGAGTTTGTGGTTCTAAAAGTTATGGTAACAGAATCTAAAACAGTTCCGTTTTCTACAACATAATACACGTGTATTCCACAACTTTCTTCAGCGTTTGGATCAATTTGAGGTTTAAGTAATGTAGTGTCTTCATGATCAACAGAAATCACAGCAGGCGTTTGGTACCACTGAGCATCAGCTGCAGAATAACATAGATTTTCATCACAGATTTCATCGTCTCTATTAGAGTCGGCTAATCGCTGACGCTGATAGCGGATGTCTATGGTTGATCCAGTTAAGTTGATAACCCGCATGTCATAGTATATTCGAGTATCACTGGGGTCTCCTACTGCCTCAACTTCAGTACCACTGATGTCAGTATTTAGATCAGAAACATGAACAATTTTAACACCTCCTTGAGCGAATGAAAAACTTAAAGAAAGTAAAGCTAAAAATGAGAATACAAATTTTATCATAGTTTGAAAGTTTTGAATTACTAAATAAATATAGTGATTTTTAAACCATTAGCAGAATTTGTTTGAGCTGTTGGTGAGAAGTAGGTTTTTAGGATTTCAATTTTAAACCGTTTTATATACTCGAATAATTTAATTCTTTGTAAAATTCGACTTAGGTTTGGATTAAATAATCTTAAAACTCAATAAAGATGAAACAAATTTTACGAACAGTAGCAGCAACAGTTGCTATAACGTTTGGGTTCAATGCCCAAGCTCAAATTCCCGACAATGGTATATGGCCATCAGGAGTAGTGTTGACAGATATTGATGGGGTTCAGCACGACATCGATGCGATATTGGATGCAGGAAAGCCTGTTGTACTTGATGCGTTTGCTGACTGGTGTCCTCCATGTTGGACATATCACCAAGGTCACGCCCTAGAAGATTTATATACTGCATACGGTCCTGATGGAACGGATGAGTTGATGGTTTTTGGAGTGGAGTCTGATCCTGGAGAAGCGGAAGCAAATATTTCTGACCCGAACACTGGAGAAGGTGATTGGACTGTTGGTATTTCTTATCCTTTAGCAAATGACGATAATGTCGCGGGTATAATCAATCAAGCGTATTATCCAACTATCATTTTAATTTGCCCAGACAGAACAGTTACTGAAGTGGGTCAGATATCTACAGCTCAGCATTATACAGCAGCGCAAGCTTGTGGAGCTGCTGCGACTGATGCGAATGATGGTCAATTGCTTTCTTACTTAGGTGAAACTTCAACTTGTGATGATGTTCAATTAGAGGTTCTTCTACAAAACTATGGAACATCAAACTTGACATCTGCAACTATCTCTGCATATGATGGTGGTACTCAGGTTGCTACTACTAACTGGACAGGTAATCTTGCTCCATATGAAGTAGCAAATGTTGTTGTTGGATCTGTGACTCCAACGGGAAACACTACTTATTCTATTGAGATAGATGATACTGATGATAATGTTTCTAACAATACACTTTCACAGCAAATAACAGAGGCTCCTTCTACAGGAAATATTATCAAGTTAGAAGTTACAACTGATTATTACCCTGGAGAGACTTCTTGGGAAATTCGTGACGGAAACAATGCAGTAGTTGAGTCGGGTTCTTATCAAGCAGGAACTGATGATCAGTTCGGTGCCGGTGGACCAGATGCTTTAATTACACACGAATACTTCATCGACTTAGGTTCAGCAGACTGCTATACTTTCATTCTAGAAGATTCTTATGGTGATGGGATGATCTATAACGGAGGAACATCAGTTTCTGGTTTTGGAGCAGTAATTACTTCATATGACGGGAATACAACAGCTGTTGATATTGACGGAACGGCTTTTGAAAATTCAGTAGATGGGAAATTCCAGTCTGACGGATCATCTGAAGGAGCTAGTTTAGATGAAAACACATTCGCAAATAACATGAATGTATATCCAAATCCAGCTTCAAACAATGTAAATGTAGACTTTACACTTTCAAATGATGCTGATGCAACTGTTGAATTATTAAACGGTTTAGGTCAGGTTGTTTCAACACAAGTGCTTGGTCATGTTTCTGGAGAGCAATCAGTTTCTATTGATGTAGCTAGCCTTGAATCAGGAATGTATATTGTTAAAGTGAAAACTTCAAACGGAGAAATCACTAAAAGAGTTTCTGTTGTTAAGTAATTCTTTTACGAAATGATATCTGAAGGGGAAGACAACTGTCTTCCCCTTTTTTGTATTTGAAAATCCAAGAATACAATGGGTATTGATAGTCAATACCTTCATCATTTCCTTATATTTGTTTTGCACTTGGAACAGTTTGTGCATGGTAAACCCAAACTATAAAAATGTATATGATGAAAACGACTTTTATTCCAGTACTTGCGGCTTTGTTTTTAATGACCACTGCAGTATATTCTCAAGAAGATGACAACACCTTACTTGATAAGAAAGTACCTGATGTTCAATTAAAAAACACAGAGGGTGAAACAATCCACACAGGTAGTCTTGAAAACGATGGGAAACCAATAATAATTTCGTTTTGGGCAACATGGTGTACTCCTTGCAAGAAAGAGCTGAATACCATAAACGACATGTATATTGATTGGCAAGACGAAACAGGTGTTCGTTTAGTCGCTGTTTCTGTGGATGATGAAAGAACCAAAAACAGAGTTGTTCCTTACGTTGATTCTAAATCTTGGGAGTATCAAGTGTTATTAGATCCAAATGGAGAGTTTAAAAGAGCAATGGGGGTTAATAATGTACCTCACACATTTTTGATTGATAGTGAAGGAAACATTGTATATTCACACAATAACTATGCACCTGGTGATGAGTACGAACTGTACGATCACATTCTTGAACTTATTGAAAAAGAGGAAAAATAAGAGATACTTTTAACAACACTACACACTTATAATGAAACGATCGCTTATTGCAATTGCAGTAACACTTGCCTTTTTTCAAGGTAAGCAGTTAATGGCTCAGGGAAGTGTTTCTGGTAACCTGGAAACTATTTTTCAATACTTAAATGATGACGAGGCAATTAATGCCAATCAGCCCCCTGAAAAAGCCTTGATTAATTCGTATATGAACATCAATTATCGTAATCAAGGGTTCAAGGCCGGTGTTCGTTTTGAGTCTTATCTGCCCCGAATTCTTGGCTATCCGGACCGTTTTGATGGCGCTGGAATTGGTTATCGTTATTTGGGGTACGAGAACGACTTGGTAGATATAACTGTGGGTAATTTTTACGAACAGTTTGGTTCGGGACTCATCTTTAGGGCGTATGAAGATCGTCCACTTGGTTTCGATAACACCATGAATGGAGTTAAAATGAACCTTCGCCCGTTTAAAGGGGTAACGCTTAAAACGGTATATGGGAAACAGCGCTTTTCATTTGTGAACGGACGGAACACCTATACCCCAGGAATCGTAAGAGGAGCCGACTTAGAGTTGAATTTTAATGAATGGTTTCCTAAACTATCTGAAAAGAAGCTTAGAATAACCGCAGCTGGGTCTTATGTATCTAAGTATGAGCCTGATAATAACAATGAGTATATCCTTCCTGAAAATGTTGGTTCTTATGGAGGTCGATTGGAGTTAGCTTATAAAAAGTTTTTTATTAATGGGGAATATATTATAAAAGAACAAGACCCTTCTCAGGATAATAACTTTGTTTATAATTATGGGAAGGGGATGATCCTGAATGCGGGATACTCTCAAAAAGGTCTCGGTGTTCTTTTTTCAGCGAAATCTATTGATAATATGAGTTTTCGAAGTGATCGAAATGCAACCTTACAGGATGCCATGATTGGGTTCATTCCACCACTAACGAAAACACACACTTATAATTTGGTGGCAACTCTATATCCATATGCTACGCAACCTCTAGGAGAAGTCGCTTATCAAGCAGATATTATTTATAAGGTAAAACGAGGGACCAAGCTTGGAGGAAAGTACGGGACAGATATTGCGCTTAATTTCTCCACGGCATATCAGCCTAGACAGGTAACGAATGGAATCGATCCTAATGATCCTTCTCGCGTTACCTATTCCAATACGCTTTTTGACAAAACAAGTTTGCTTTATTGGCGAGATATTAACGTTCAGATAAAAAGAAAACTCAATAAGAAGTGGACCATGAAAATGAATTATTTCAATATATCATTGAACAATGATGTTGTTAAATTGGTAAACAATGTTTCTGGTATTATAGAATCACATATTGGGGTGTTGGATGTTCAGTATAAGATCAACCGTAAAAACACGATTCGTGCTGAACTACAAGGAATGTGGGTTGTTGATAAAAAAGATCGTGGAAACTGGGCCACCGCGGTTGTCGAGTATACAATCTCACCAGACTGGTTCTTTAGTGCAATCTTACAGTCTAATTATGGAAACCCTGTAGAGGAAGAGCGTTACAATTATCCTTTGATTTTTATAGGAAAAATTTGGGGTGCCACTCGACTTCAAGCAGGGTACGGTCGTCAAATAGAAGGACTGTTTTGTGTGGGAGGAGTGTGCAGACCTGTTCCAGCTTCCAATGGATTAACAGTAACTTTTACGCATAGTTTTTAATTTTATAATTATGAAAACATTACATTTTATTCGTGTCGTTGCTATACTGCCTGTATTCGGTTTTATTATGAGCTGTGATAAAGTAGAGAATGCTTACCCTGAGCAGATCGAAATCGATACGACCCTTTATCCTGGAGTGTGGAGTGATTATTTAGCGAATGAATACCCTCAGTTTGCACCGAATAACAATACTGATGTTAACGTCTTGTTAGAGGATTATACAGGTCATAAATGCAACAATTGTCCTCCTGCTGGAGTTATTGCAAACACTATTCATGAAAATAACCCCGATCGAGTTTTCGTAGCAGCAATACATGTGGATCCAGGTGCAAATCTTTCTTTTCAAAGTGCAGAAGAATCAGGTAGTTACAGTACTGATCATACCAATCCAGATGTTATCGAATATGGTGAAACTTTTCTGAACGGGTTCAACTTCTTAGGAAACCCTCAGGGTACTGTTAATCGCAGAGTTGTTGATGGTAAAATGTTTGATTTCTCCGGTACATGGGAAACGCGTACTACAAATATTTTATCTGAAAACGATTTGAGATATAATTTACAGTCAGATTTTAATTTCTACGAATCAACGAATGGAGGGTTTTTGCATGTAGAGGCTGAGAAGTTGGTGGGACAGTCTGTAAATATGAATATGGTTGTTTATGTTATTCGGGATACTATAACGGATTGGCAAACTATGCCAGACAATTCCAGTAACGAGTTTTATTTGCACAAAGACGTACATATTGGCAGTATAGATAATCAACCTTGGGGTCAACCAACTTTTAGTGCAGAAGACCCTCAAGGAACTAAGTTGGTTAGGGATTATTCTTATGAAGTTCCAGCTGGAGAAGACCCAAACAACCTTCACTTTCTCATTTATCTATACAACACCGAAACTTACGAGGTGCTGCATGTGATAAAACAAAAGCTTGTTGAGTAAGGTCTTTCTTATTAGCCTTTAAAGATATCAATTGTATTTCGCCTAAGTTTACTATTTTTGAATGTAATTTCTTAATCTCGTATACATGGGTAAAATTCTAGTTATTGATGATGAAAAAAGTATCAGGAGAGCACTGAAGGAGATCCTGGAGTTTGAAGATTTCGAGGTTGATGAAGCTGAGGATGGAAAAGAAGGTCTTGCAAAAGCCAAAGCATCATTTTACGACATTATCTTTTGTGATATCAAAATGCCCAAGATGGACGGGATGGAGGTCTTGGAAGAAATTCAAAAGGAAAAATTGGAAAGCCCTGTTATAATGATCTCAGGTCATGGGAACATTGAAACTGCAGTCGAAGCAATTAAAAAAGGAGCGTTTGATTTTATTGAAAAGCCTTTAGACCTAAATAGAATTCTTGTTACGATTCGAAATGCCAAAGATAAGTCTTCGTTAGTTGAGGAAACAAAGACATTAAAAAAGACGGTACAGCGCTTTAAGGGGTCTTCTATAATTGGTGATACGGATGAAATTATGCAGATCAAAGAAATGATCGCTAAAGTAGGCCCAAGTGAAGCTCGTGTCTTGATTACAGGAGAGAATGGTACAGGGAAAGAATTAGTAGCTAGATCGCTGCATGATAATAGTCCGCGAAAGGAAAACCCTTTTATCGAGGTGAACTGTGCCGCAATTCCAGCAGAATTAATAGAAAGCGAGCTTTTTGGTCATGAAAAAGGAGCCTTCACTTCCGCTGTAAAGCAGAAGAAAGGGAAATTTGAACTAGCCACAAAGGGAACCTTGTTTCTGGACGAAATAGGAGACATGAGCGCTTCCGCACAAGCTAAGGTTTTGCGAGCACTGCAAGAAAATGTAATTCAACGCGTTGGCGGTGAAAAAAACATCAAGGTTACACCACGTATAATTGCAGCTACAAATAAGAACTTAAGAAAAGAAATAGAGGAGGGAAACTTCAGAGAAGACTTATTCCATAGGCTAAGTGTTATTCTTATTCATGTTCCTACTTTAAATGATAGGCCTGAAGACATTCCACTATTAGCCGATCACTTCTTAACAATGACATGTGCTGATCATGGTATTCCTCGCAAAAAGTTTTCAAAGGATGCTTTGGAGGCGCTTAAAAACACAAATTGGTCTGGTAACATTAGAGAGCTTAGAAACATCGTAGAGCGTATGGTGATTTTATGTGATGATGAAATCACGGGCTTCGACGTGAATACATTTTCAAACCCTAGAGGTTAGGTCTTTTTTGCATAGCATGTTTTTACAAAAATTATTCAATCGAAAGAAAGAGGACCCTATGAAATATTTAGTTGTCGGGCTTGGAAACCCAGGAGATAAATATGATAATACAAGGCATAACATAGGCTTCGAGGTCTTGGATGAGTTTGCCATCGAACGAGAGGCTAAATTTGAAACGGTCAAATTAGGTGATGTTGCTACTGCAAAATGGAAAGGAAGAACCATTATTCTTTTAAAGCCTTCAACTTTTATGAACTTAAGTGGTAAGGCGGTTAACTATTATTTGCAAAAGGAAAAAATACCTATCGATCGCCTTCTGGTAATCACGGATGATATTGCCTTGGATTTCGGCAAACTAAGGATGAAGGGTAAAGGAAGTGATGGAGGTCACAATGGTCTCAAGAATATTCAAGAAACCCTTAACACTCAAAGTTATGCGCGTTTGCGTTTTGGTGTAGGAAAAGATTTTCATAAAGGGCAACAAGTTGACTATGTTTTGGGTGAGTGGAGCGATGTGCAGAAGGATCAACTTTCGGAACGAATAAAAACCGCTTCTGAATTCATCAAAGGATTTACCACAATAGGTTTGCAAAAAACCATGTCAAACTGGAATAATAAATAGGTGTTATTTTAAATGAAGTTTGACCTTGAAGCAATAAGGAATCATTGTGATTTAGTTCAAGTACCGGTGTTTCATCGTCATTTAAGTGGGGGAGACATAAATGAGGTATTCGTTATTCGTGTGAATGAAAAAAAGTGGGTTGTAAAGAAAAATGAAAACAATCGTTTTCCAAGAATGCTTGAGAAAGAGCAAACGGCATTGGACTATATGATCGAAAAAACCAGTGCCTACTATCCTAAACCGATAAAGAGCTTCACCGAAGGTAAGTTTCAGTACTTGATTATGGAGTATGCAGAAAAGTCAGATAACACATCAATCGGTCAGCAAAACCTTGGTATAGAGCTAGCAAAACAACATATGGTTTCGTATGATAAGTTTGGTTGGAAAGAAGATAATTACATAGGGTTTCTACATCAGAGCAATGCATACGAGGAAAAATGGGCCGATTTTTATGCCACACATAGAATATTGACGCAAGTAAAAAAGGCTTTTGACCAAGGTAAAGTTGATAATTCTTTCATTAAAAGGATAGAGCGATATTGTACTAAGCTAGAAGACCTATTTCCAGCAGAGAGCCCATCTTTATTGCATGGGGATTTATGGGGAGGAAATTATTTTATTTCAAATAAAAACATTCCTTTTTTATATGATCCGGCTGTTTATTATGGTCATCGGGAGATGGATATTTCAATGACTATGCTTTTTGGAGGGTTTTCAAATGATTTTTATCAGGCTTATAATGATGTCTACCCTTTAGAACAAGGCTGGGTGGAGCGAGCTTCTCACGGACAAATGTATCCAAACCTTGTTCATCTTAACCTATTTGGTCAGCCCTATTTAGGTGGCATCTCTAAAGTTTTAGATAGATTTTAATTATCATTGAAGTGCAAGGTTATTGTTGTTTTCCAATTCTCTAAGTTTTCTATTTCGACCTCTCCATCTAGGTGTTCGATTAATGTTTCGATTAACTCCATACCAAAACTAGATTTGCTCAACTCTTTGTTTAATCCTATACCATTGTCTTGATAGATTAGCTTAAAGCGATGCTTCGAAACTTCGTTTAGTGAGATTTGTATTTTTGGTTTTTCATTAATGTCCTTAAAAGCATATTTGAATGAATTGATTACCAATTCATTCAAAGCGATTCCTAAATGAATTAATGTTTCAATCTTTAGTTTTGGTTGATCGGTATGAATTATAATGTCAATATTTGGGTCACCTGATGTTTTTTGAAGTGTTTTTATAAGCTTTTCAAGGTATTCTTTTGAATTTATAGCTGAAAACTTCTCTTGTCTATAGATAATATCGTGAACAATGGCCATTGAGTTTATTCTGCTTACGGCTTCCTCAAAAGAGTTTCTTAATGAGTCATCATCAATAGAGTATGATTGTAATCGAAGTAAACTTGATACGATTTGGAAATTGTTCTTAACTCTATGGTGAACCTCTTGTAGTAACAATTTCCGTTCATTACTCTGCTTAAGAATCAACTTATTCTGCTCTTTTGCGGACCTCAATCTATTAACAACAAAAAACAACAACACAAGTAGCAGCAAAGCAATTAGGGCAATAGAAATATAATAAATTTGTTGTCGTTCACTCTTCTCTTTTTGCAGTTGCATATACTGCTCTTCTTCTTTTTTATCTAAAGCCCTTTCTTTTTCAAATTCATACCGTATTGATTCGCGTTGTGCGATTTGTTTAGTCTCTTGATTTACTATAAGCTCTTTGGCATCAATGACAAGTTCCTGCATTTCAAAAGCCTCTTTCCACCTTCCTGTTTCTTGGTATATTTTCTTTAATAATTCAGTAGATTGTTTCTTTAATGAAAGTAAATCAATTTCTTCGGCAATCTCTAGTGCCGATTGGCCATTCTCTTCAGCCACAGAATACTTCTTTAACTTAAAATAAACTTCACCAATATTACTGTTTGTGTGACCAATACCGGCCTTAAAACCCTTGAGCAACGCAATCTCTTTGGCTTGGTAAAAATAGTTCAATGCTTGATCATACTTTTTTTGCCCTTTTAATATTGACCCAATATTATTCAATATGGATGCGACTCCAACACTATCGAGCAATTCTTTTCGTATGGAAAGCGCTTTTTGATAAGTACCAATAGCGCCAATAGTATCACCTGTTACTTTTAATAAACCGGCTTTTGAGTTTAAAGAAAGTGACTCAAGGTTTTTATTATTTACAACTTCACTAATCTGTAAAGATTGATTGATATACTCCATGGCTTGGCCATAGTTTCCTTGTTGTCTATATATTCGTGAAACATTGTTAAAGGCATAACCCTTGCCTTCAATATCATTAAGTTTTTCATATAGAGAAATAGCTTCGTGGTAACTGTTAATCGACTCAACATTATTACCCATTGAGTTTAAAATTACCGCACTATTGTTTAAACATTCGGCACGCTCAGTGTTAGAGTCCGTTTTTTCGAAAAGCTTCTCGGCTTTTCGAAACGATTGCAAGGCTTTAGAGAGAGCGTTTTTATTGTAGAAAAGGTATCCATTAATTGCGTGAAACTGGCCAACGCTGTATATTGCTCCTTTATCGTTACCGTCAACCTCAACTGTTTGAATCGATTTTTCCACTTCTTTTAAGTGCGCATCAACTTTATTATTATCGATGCCCACTAAAGAACTAGCTTTTCTTAATTGCTTTAAAACTTTTGCAGTGTCTAATTCTTCCTGAGAATATGCATTCCCACAAAGCGTTACGTTCACAAAGATCGCAAATAGGATTAAAGGTATAGTTAAATATTTTTTTAGCAAAGGTCAGATTATTATGATACAGCAAATTAGCGGTATTTTTTGGTATTTCAAAATTGAACTAATTTAACTTTGAACTAATATCTAGTGAGGACTTTACATCCCAATTGGCACGTACTCTTGAGGACTTTTTAAACCAGAGTATTTTCTCTGGTTCTACTCCAGAAAAGATGTTTCCAGTATCCCACTGGCCATTGTTGTTTTCGTCTAACAGTAGGGAGTATGTATATTTCCCAGGAGTTAGATTTTTAAAGACTACCTCTTTGTTTTCTACTAAAGCCTTCCTAGCGATTTCTTGGCCTTTTTCGTTACTAATTATTAATACACTGTTTACTACTGCGGTGTCTAATTCAACGATTAATGAGCCTAAATCCTTTTTAAGGCCAATCTTACCACCGAGGCTGATCGTGTCTTTATGTGATAAGTTATGGCATCTAATAGAATTGGGTAGAAAGGATAAGTTTACTTGGTTTGAGTTGCTTCTATCGAAACCGTATACCTTTAACATATTTGCATCAACTATTTTGAAGGATGGATAGAATTTTGTTTGTGTTGAATCAATTGACATCAAACACTCTACGTTCGCAGTATCTATCTTCTCTATTACATCGTTAAAGGTAAGTGTAAGTGTGTCACCGAATAGCAGCTTATTTCTTCTGAGGTTATGGGAAAACTTGAGTTCTGGCTCTTCTTTAAAGAAAAATCTTTTAGTAATTGTATCTGAAGTCCTTGCTTTTAAAATGAACGAGCCATTACCCGAAAGCTTGTTACTTAGGTAAAACGTTAATGAATCTCTTTGGTCATTCCAATTATAACTCAGCAAGTTATCTCCTAAATATTGAATAGAGTGAGATTCACTAATAGACTTGTTAAAACCAATAGACCAGATGCCTGGAGAGAGGAATTCGTTTGATAAAACACGTATGTCATCGATTACAGGGGGCATTAAATATATCGTGTCTAATACACTATCTAAAGTAATTGGCTGAAAAGAAAGGTTTAGTCTTCCTCTGCTCTCGTTGGGATCTAGTCGACTATTCTTGTTTTCATCATTAAATGCATAAGCGTAATAATTACTGTCTTTAAGATACTCGAAACTCGCTTTTCCATTTTTATTCGTTGTACTTATGTATCGTGGTCTGACATCAGAAGTATCGTCTTGTAACGGACTCACAAATAAGCCAACCTCAATGTCACTCAAGCTTTTTCTACTGTATGCGTCGAAAACGTAAAAAGAGCAAGATAGGGAGTCTATAAATGAACCTGTAGAGAACACATAGAGCATAATTGAGTCATTACTTTCAGTAATATCTTTTACTGCTCTGTTTAGAGAAATAGAGTACGTTGTATTTTTTTTCCATTGTCCCTCCTTTCTCTCTAAAATGAGTGATTTTCCTGAAATACTGTAGTCAAGGCTCACGTCTTTAGGTGTAACGGCTATGTTTTGAGCAGGCTTGTTTAACGCTATAAACTCATCGAAAGGGATGATTATTTTGTTGGGAGATACATTGATACTAGCTACTGGGGGTTCAACTTGTGAAAGAAGGGGTTTAGGCGCTGAGACATCAACCTGACCACCAGTGATAGTCCCAACCTGACCACAAGAGGACAAGAAGAAGCTAAGAAGAATGATTATATAATATGTTGGCCGATCCATGAGCAAAGTTCATTCAAGTATTGATTATCTATGTCATCAAAAGTTGATAAACGATCGCTATCCACATCTAGTACACCAATGACTTCTTTATTTTTAAGGATGGGTACAACAATTTCAGATTTAGAAGCTGAACTGCAGGCAATATGACCGGGAAACTTTTCTACATCATCGACTATAATGGTGCGATTTTCTTTCCATGAAGTTCCACACACTCCCTTGCCAATATTGATTCTTGTACAAGCAATAGGGCCTTGAAACGTACCTAATACAAGTTGATCATCCGTGTCTACCCAATAAAAACCTATCCAAAAAAAATTGAAAGCTTCTTTCAGAGCAGCAATGATGTTTGATTGATTTGCAATTGAATTAGATTCACCTTCGCACAGTGCCTTTATTTGTGGAATTAAAGAAAAATAATTTTTCTCTTTAGTTGACTTGTCGAGGTGAAGCGCTTCTGCCATTTTATCTTCGTTTAGGAGTTTTTTTACGCCCTTTGTGCATCTGTGCCATACGCATTTGGTTTCTAGAAGCGACCATTCCCATTTGCTTTTTCATCATGTCAAGTTGTTCCTTAAGCATGTTGTTTTTATCAAGTTTTTTTGATTCACTCAGCAACGTTTTAGCTTCATTTTTTCTTCCTGTTTGCATGCAAATCCCAGCAAGTTGCATTTTTGCAACCGCTGTATCTTGATCCGTCCTAAGCCCCATGTTCAGGGCTTTTCTGATAAGCTGCTCACATTTTGGAAAACCTAAGTCTTGCTGTAGCCCCAGCATACCGCGTAAGTAAAGTACATATGCATGTTGTTTTTTGGGTAGTAAGTTTGGTGCTTTAATTCTATTTAATGCCTTCCATGCTTTCTCTTGTTTACCCATGCGCATGTTATACAATGCCATTATAACATTTTCATTTCGGAAGAAACTCAAAATAATCAAAGAAGTAACCAAAATAAACGTGATTCCCCATCCCCAGGAACCGACATAGAAAAGGTAAACGTTGAATCCAACGGCTGCAATTCCTAAAATAACTCTAATAATAAAACCGATCATAACTTAATCTTCAATTGTTGCTATACATTTTAACTCTATTGCAATAGGAGTAGGTAGTGACGATATTTCTATCGTTGTTCTGCAAGGCTGGTTGTCTTTAAAATACTCTGCGTATATTTTATTGTAAGTTTGAAAGTCACGCTTCATATTTACAAGAAACACCTGAACGTCGATGAGGTTATCCCAACTAGATCCAGACTCTTCCAATATTGCTCTTACATTATCAAAAACAGAACGACATTGAGCAGCAAAGTCAAACTCGAGAAAATTTCCGTTTTTATCTAATTTTAAACCAGGAACATGAGAGTCTGTTTCGTCTGATCCAGCTGTTCTTGGTCCAACACCTGATAAAAACAATAGGTTTCCTGCTCTCCGTGCATGCGGATAAAGACCTACTGGCTTTGGAGCCTTATTTGTGCTAAACTTTCCTTCTTCTGCCATAGTGCATATAGTTTTTCGTTCGCAAATATACTGAATTGGACTGGGATATTTGCATTTGTATTGTTTCTATATAGACCTTGAACCTTAATCAATTATGGCTTTAATAAGTGACCTGTTTATCAGTATAGTAATTGAAATCAAGTTCAGTTGTTTATATTTGCTTATACTAAATATGTGATATGATTAAATTGAAGGTGTGTAGCGTTTTGAGTAGCTTACTTTTCGTTTTCAGCAGCATGGCTCAGTTACCAGAAGAGTGGCTTGGGGACTACAAAGGGCAGCTTGAAATAACGAATTACAAGGGAGAGGTAAGCGAGGTGTATATGGAGTTGCATATCAAAACAAAGTCCGATTCATCTCATACCTTTGATATAATTTATGGCAAGGATACAACAAGACAAGAAAGAAACTATGAACTAATTCACGATAAGGAGAATCAATTCGTTATGGATGAAAAAAATGGAATAGTTTTGCCTTTGACCTTGTTTAATGACCGAATGATTAGTGCTTTTAAAGTTCAGGACAAGGCAATACAAGTTAGCTATACACTTCAAAAAAAGTGTATAACTTTTAGAACAACATCTTCTACTAAATCGATTCAAAGTGGAGGAAGGAATGGTACACCAAAAGTTGAGGGTTACTTGCCCTTTGTAGATCAATACGGTGAGCTAAAGAAGTATAGGAAAAAGTAAGTACCGAGGTCTAATTATTCTTTTATGACATTTAACTGTTAGACAAATGATGAATGTCATGTTTTATGCGATGGGAAGTCCCTAGATTTGTTGCAAAGAATAAATAATGACAGATCAAACTATACAGGCGACAGAGGGAGAAGTTAAAGTAACTATTTCCGAGGAAAACAAAGGAAAGGTATCTTTCAAGGATTTAGGTATCAAAAGTGATAACATTAAAGTTGATGGAGGTTTCTTAAGACTTGTTTTTGACTTTGGTCAATTCAACCCTAAGAACTTCTACGCAGTTCCAACCGTAGAGATATCATATAACAAGAATGTAGCTGAAACACATTGGCAGTGTGATTTCAACGGTGAAATGATCCTGGATAAGATGGACAATCATGGAAACTCTACAGTAATATTGTTACAAAAAGGAAAGATGGAAAGTCAGCTTCATCATCATAATAACCTTCTAGTAGTTCACGGTGAATTTCCTGAGCATGTTAATATTGATTTAGAAAACAGCTATATTTACTTAGTTAAATAAAGCAGTTTAATTTTCACTCATAGTATTGGGCAATCTGTAATTCAGGTTGCCCTTTTTTTGTTCGTATTAGTGCCCATTACGTTGAGCTGATAAAACGTATTCAGAGAGCTTGTCGTTCATAGTAATGACATACACGCAGGCATCGGAGTGGAGAAAGTAAAGAGAGGGTTGATGTTTTTGCAAAAGTGAAGGTCTAATGAATATATAGCGTATCTTCTTATGCTGTTTTGGGAATGCAAACTAGTATTGTTGATGAGTCAGGTCGCGCAGTGGAGCTCAGCAAAGCTGTCAAAACTTCATTCATGCTGGAATAAAAAAAGCCAGCAATTATTTATGATTGCTGGCTTTTTTCTTGTGGTCCCACCTGGGCTCGAACCAGGGACTTTCTGATTATGAGTCAGATACTCTAACCAACTGAGTTATAGGACCGGTTGCTTAAGCGAATAAAACGCTTTTAGCGGGAGCAAATGTAATGTTAATCAGTAAATATTGCAAAGCAAGGGACGTTTTATTGACAAAAAAAACACCCACAAGCGAATTGCCGTGGGTGTCTATATAGTTTTATTTCTCTCTATCGTATTCCGAAGCTTCTTAATTTTCGGTTGTCAATTACATCAGCAGCATTCAATAGTGCCGAACGGTAACGCTGTTGAACCGTCGTTTCTCTTTGTGATTCGATCTGAGTAATTTCAGTCGAGAAGTCTGTTGTTTCTTCCGCAGGTTGAGTGCTTTCAACACGCAGTACAAAAACTCCACTACTTCCTTTAACGGGAACAGATTTTTGACCGTCAATTAAACCAGAGAATGCCGTACCTATTATTTGAGGCTCTCTTCCTACAGCAACATTGCTTGCAGAAAAAGTTAATCCTTCAGTTTCATATTGGGCATTCATTTCTTTAGCTAAAGCCTCTAGATCGTCTCTACCAGCCATTTGCTCCATTAAATATTGCGCTTGCTTCTCCTTACGAACAGACGATCTTATTTTTGCTTTAACTGCTTCGAATTCAGGAACCCCTTCCTCTATAATGTCAGATAACATTGCAATAATGATTCTTCTATCATCTCTTATTGGAGCAGAACTTAATGCTCCCTCTTTACTATTTTCTTGATATGCTAATCGAAGTAAGTCTCCTTCTGCAAGATCTCCAAACCCATTAACTTGTGGATTATCATCTTGAAGTGAGAGTGATCTTATTGTATATCCGTTTTCAACGGCAAAAGTGTCAAAAATGGTTCTTTTTTCTTCGATAGACTTATCTGATATCTTGTCGTCCAATTGATAGATGAAATCAGAAGCGATTGACTTAACATCATCGATAGTTGATTTTGAGGGCTCAACATTCTTAACGATGTTTGCTAAAACTGGTCGCTTAGTTGCTTCTCTACCAAGTACCTCAATAATGTGCACTCCAAAGTTTGTTTCAACCTTTCCAAGTGTTCCAATAGGCTTTTCAAAAGAGAAATCATTAAATGCAGGAACCATTTTTCCTTCAGTGAAATTCTCATATTTTCCACCGTTATTCACCGACCCCGGGTCTTCACTAAACTCAGTGACCATTTCTTCAAAGTTGTTTTTTGATCGAATAACTCGAATTATGCTATCCGCCTGTTTCTTTGCTTTTTCCATTTCGTCATCTCCAGAGGCCTTCAAAAGAATGTGACGTACAGTTGCTGTGTTTTCTTGAGCGAAACGTAAAACCTTAGAAATCTTCATCCCATTCCTAGAAATATATGGCCCGACTACATCACCTGGTTGAGCAGCTTCTATTTCATCGGCTACAGACATAGGGTAAGTCTGACCTTGAACTCCTGGTCCTGCAGGTCTCGCCATAGCCGTTGAATCACTGCTAAACTCTTTAACGTCACTATAACGAAGAACAAAAAGTGAATCGTTTTTAACATCCTTGAATTTAGCCTTAGCTCCTTGAAGAAGATCCATTACTCGTGATGAATCTGCTTTGCCCGGAGACACAGGGATTGCGAAGTAAGAAACTTTACGAGAAGCCTTTTGCTTATATTCTTCATCATTTTTATGCTCTTCGAAGAAAGATTTCATCTCTTCTTCAGTTATTTCTCCAATAGCATCTTGAGGAACTTTAGTAAAATTTTGATAGATGTAAGCTACATTTTTTACTGTTTTCTTAGACTCGTATTCATTTTTACCCTCTAAAGTTGTGGAGTGAACTCCTGCAGCTAATAAAGCAGAATACTTTTCCGAAATTCTAAGCTCTCGAACGTAGTCCAAGATGCTTTTGTATCTTTCAATCTGTTCGCGCTCACTAGACTCTTCTAATTGATTCATTGCTTGACGCAACTGATCTGGGGCGAACTCTCCTGTTACAGAGTCTTTAAACTGAGTAGAAAACTGAGAAGGATCGTACCCATTTTGACCATAGAGAACATTCTCAAGCTCAAATTCATCAACGATTAAACCGATTTTTTCTAATTCTTCATCTACAAGCATGCCCGCAACGACTGCTTGCCATGCCTGACGACGAGCACTTTTTTCATCTTGCTCAGTGAATTCAGCCTGCTGTCCAGGATTCTGTTGTTGCTTAGATTGAAAGATGTTTTGTCGCGCATTATTAAGTAACTGTTCGTACTCTTGTTCGCTAACTTTCTCACCCTCAACAGTACCTATCCCGTAAGTATCTTCTCGAGGTCCATCCTGAAAAAAGTCAAAATCTCCAAGAATGAATGCGAGCATTGCAATCCCGATTACGGCTACCAATAGCCAAGACTTCTCACGTATTTTTCCAATTAATGCCATTTTATTCGAATTAATTTAAGGTTGCGAATATAATATTAAGTAACAAAAAAAGAAAGGATAAACAACTATAATAACTAAGCTGGCTATTATCGGTTGTCTTTTACACGGATTATTTCAATCCTCCGATCTGAAACTTGTTCAATCTTCATCGTATAATCTTCTAGCTCGAGGACGGTTCCCTCTTCGGGAATGGACTCTAAATGGTGTAAAACTAACCCCCCAAGCGTATCATATTCAGTGGACTCTTCAAGTTCTAACTCATATTCTTCATTAAGATAGTCAATATCCTGTCTGGCTGAAAAAAGGTATGTATTTAAGTCCAGTTTTTGTTCAAGAAGCTCATCACTGTCATGCTCATCTTCAATCTCTCCGAAGATTTCTTCAACAACATCTTCAATAGTGATAAGACCTGAGGTCCCTCCAAACTCATCCACAACAATCGCAATGTTTCCATGCTGCTTTGCAAAAAGCTCTAGAAGGTCCTTCGCTGGAATTGCTTCTGGAACAAAAGCGATGGGAATTAAAACTTCCTTAATTCTGTTTGGCTTTTTGAAAAGTTCGAAGCTGTGAACATATCCTATAATATTGTCTATAGTATCTCTGTATATCAGTATTTTAGATAGTCCAGTTTCTATGAATTTCGTCTTAATATCCTCTACGGTAGTTTCTATATCATAAGCTACAATATCCGTTCTTGGAATCATACAATCTCTAGCCTTGATATTTGAAAATCCGAGCGCATTTTGTAGGATTTGCATTTCGTTATCGAGTTCACCCTCTTCTTCCATTCTCTCATTGAGGTCCCTTACATAGTCATCCAAATCTATCTTTGAAAAAGCAGTCTTACCCGTCTCTACGTCCATTTTAAACAATTTGAGTACGGCATTGCTTAGAATCATAGTAAAAAGCGTGAGTGGATACAGTAATATATATATAACCACCAATGGAAAAGACAAAAAGTGTAGTACTCTATTGGGATTGATTTGAAAAGTAGCTTTCGGCAAGAACTCAGCAGTTACCAAAATGAGGAGTGTAGACAATACAGTTTGGATAGTTAATACAAGTGCCTCGTTACCTCCAACAAGATTGCTTACCCACGGCTCCATAAGGTTAGCCATCCAAATACCATAAACAACAAGTGCTATATTATTACCCAAGAGCATTGTAGCAATAAAACGACTATCGTTTTTGACGAAATTGGATAATATCCTACCAGCAATAGATCCTTTTTGATTATCCAACTCGATCTTTAGTCGATTCGCAGTTACAAATGCGATTTCCATTCCAGAAAAGAAAGCAGATCCTGCAAGGGCTGCTAAAATAATGATCAAACTTGATGCATCCATATATGTTAACTAAAATAGGAAATCTGCCTGATTAAACCAGGTCATGTCCGATATCTTTTCGGTATTGGGCTCCTTCAAATTCGATTTTAGCAGCGTTTTCATAGCTAATTTCGAGTGCTGAAGGGATGTCTTTTCCGAAAGATGTTACCGCTAAAACTCTACCGCCAGAGGTCATAACAGCGGGGCCGTCGGCCTTTGTCCCAGCGTGAAAAACAATACTATCTGTTACCCCATTCAGCCCATATATAGTTTTTCCTTTTTCGTATTTTCCAGGATATCCTCCAGAGACCATCATTACAGTAGCCACTGTTCGAGGGTCAAACTCAATATCTCTTTCAGACAATGTAGAAGTTGAAACCCCCTCAAATAGATCGATTAAATCGGATTTTAGCCTCGGCAAAACCACCTCTGTTTCAGGGTCTCCTAATCTACAGTTATATTCAATTACATATGGGTCTCCGTTCACACGAATCAAACCGATGAAGATGAATCCTTTGTATTCTATTTGATCTTTTTTGAGACCTTTTATTGTAGGAACAATGACCTGATTGTATACTTTATCTGAGAAACCTCCTTCTGCAAATGGGACAGGGGACACAGCGCCCATCCCACCAGTATTCAATCCAGTGTCACCTTCACCAATACGTTTATAGTCTTTCGCATCAGGGAAGATTTTAAAACCATCACCATCACAAAGAACAAATACGGACATTTCGATTCCTGATAAAAACTCCTCGATAACAACCTTATTACTTGCTCCTCCAAACTTGTCGTCCAGCAACATGCTGCATAGCTCTTTTTTAGCTTCTGCAAGTTCGTTGATGATGAGAACCCCTTTTCCTGCAGCTAATCCATCAGCCTTAAGAACGTAGGGAGCTTTCATGCCTTCTAAAAAGACAAGACCTTCATTCAGTGTTTCTTTAGTGAATGATTTATATTTGGCTGTAGGAATATTATGTCTTTTCATGAATTCCTTTGCAAAATCTTTACTGCCTTCAAGCTGAGCAGCAACTTTATTCGGACCAATAATCGAAACGTGTGAAAGTTCTGGATCCTGATTAAAGTAATCCGTAATCCCATTTACCAAAGGGGCTTCTGGGCCTACAACGACCATATCAATCCCATTTTTAAGAACTGCTACCTTCACCGCACTAAAATCATTTGGGTCAATTGAAAGATTAGTCCCTAAAGTTTTAGTGCCCGCATTTCCTGGAGCAATGAACAAGGACTCCAAAGAGCTGCTTCGTGATAATTTCCACGCTAACGCATGCTCTCTTCCTCCAGACCCTAACAATAAAATATTCATAACGTATCAATTAAGTCGCAAAGGTAATATTTAGACAGAATTGAAATATATAAAAAGCTGTCAATATTTTTTAAAGTTAAACCAAGGTTTAGTTAAATGGTAAAGAGTATTCAATGAATAGTTAAAACACAAAAGCGATAGTGAATCCTAAAGTAGAATCATTCTGTATTTAACACATTTTATTATTGCTTCTAACGTAGCCTCAGAGTATTGATTAACTTTGTTTTTAGTGTTACATTAAAACGTTGTAAAATGGAAATCACTCCGGAGATCAGGGAAAAGCTAGAAAAAATTAATGATAAGTATGCTGCATTAGGTCAGGATATGGGTTCTTATCTGGATGGGTTGCTCTACGCCGACTCAGTAAAATACTGGGATTATATAGCGGTAGACACCTTGTTAAGCCTTCAAACTCCAAGGACGTCTTTTCCTGACGAGGTGATATTTATCATTTACCACCAGATTACTGAGTTATACTTTAAACTTTCCTTGAGGGAGTTTGAACAAATCGCTGAGAAAGAAGATTTAACAGCAGAGTTTTTTGTAGAAAGAACAACCCGTATTAATCGTTATTTCGAAGCGCTGACAAAGTCCTTTGAGATTATGGTTCAAGGAATGGAGAAAGAACAATTTTTAAAGTTCAGAATGTCTCTTTTACCAGCAAGTGGATTTCAATCTGCTCAGTATCGATTTATAGAAATGGCTTCTACTGACTTTATCAACCTTGTTCACAAGGATGTTAGAGATTCAGTTGATCCTGAAAAAGCTACAATAGAAGAAATGTACCAGAATATTTACTGGAAAGAAGGTGCAACAGAGTTGGCTTCTGGTAAAAAGACATTGACATTAGAACAGTTTGAGCAAAGATATAGTAAGGAGTTTATTGAGTTTGCTCAGAATCAAATTGATAAAAACTTATGGAGGTGCTACTTGCGCCTTTCTAAAGACGAGCAAGGTCGAGAAGATGTAATTAAAGCGATGAAGCAGAATGATGTCAATGTTAACGTAAACTGGCCACTAGTGCATTACAAGTCTGCAGTTAGATATCTTCAAAAAGATCCGAATGATGTGGCAGCAACTGGAGGAACAAATTGGCAGAAATATTTACCGCCTCGTTTTCAAAAAAGAATATTTTATCCAGCGTTGTGGTCAGAAAAAGAAATAAAAGAATGGGGGAAATCGTGGGTAGAAGAGGTTTTAGGGAAATAATCGTTTTAGCAAGTTTTCTGTTTCTTGGGCTTATAATGGCTCTTTCTAGTTGTGGTGAAAAGACTCCAGAAGCCAAACCGATACTTAAGCCTGACACACTTGAGGTGTCAGAAAATCAACTGTTTGGTTTTGATTTTGAGGAGTATGAAGTTCATTTGGATACAGTCCGTAATGGTTGGACTTGGGGTGATATTTTACTTCCTTACAATATTGACCAATATACAATTAATGTTACCGCTGAAGCAGCAAAAGATAGTACTATAGGTCTGAAATATATCTTGGCAGGCAAACCCTTTACAATGCTCACAGAGAAAGGAGATACCTCTCGAACTGTACAACACATGATCTATGAGCCAGATGTTTTTTCTTATATAACTTTTGATTTCACAAAGGACTCTGTCATCATCTCCAAAAAAGAGCGCCCAACTTCTGTTGAAAGAAAAATGGTAAGTGGTGTTATACACCCAAACTCCAATTTAAGCGTAGAATTGGGAAAGTCTTTTGATACATATGCAATGTCTGCGGCAATAGTTGATGCCATTGAAGGTGTTTATGCCTGGAGTATTGACTTTTTTAAATTGCAAGCTGGAGATCGTTTTGTAGTTTATTATGATGAAAAATCTGTTGAGGGTACTCCTTACGCCGTTGAAAAGATAAGTCATGCTTGGTTTGAACACCGTGATGATGGAATGTATGCATTCAATTTTGTTGACTCAACAGGTGAAGTAAGTGGTTTTTATGACCAGAGAGGACGACAAATGAAACGCCCATTCTTAATGTCGCCTGTAAAATTTGCTAGGATTAGCTCTTCTTTTAATATGAATCGTTTTCATCCAATCTATAAAACGAGGAGACCACACCTAGGAACGGATTACGCCGCGCCAACTGGAACTCCTATTATCGCAACTGCTGATGGAACAGTGTCTAGGGCATCAAGAAGCAGAGGAAATGGTATCTATGTGAAGTTAAAACATAATAAAACATATGATACTCAGTATTTACATATGAGCAAAATCGCTGATGGAATTAGACCTGGGGTCAGAGTCAATCAGGGCGACGTTATTGGTTACGTAGGTTCAACAGGAGCCGCTACAGGTCCACATGTTTGTTATCGTTTTTGGAAGAATGGTAGACAGATCAACCATAGGTCAGAAAAATTCCCTAAGTCAGAACCAATGAAAGAAGAGGTACTTCCTGAATACATGAAATACATCGGCCCACTCAAAGAGAACCTAGACAAGGAGATTAAAAAGCTTAAGGATTACACTCCTTCCGAAAATGCAGATACTTGATCTCATAGAGTTACCGAAGAGCGAAGCAGTTGAATTAATCTGTACTTCAGATTTTGATGACACATTAGGGTTCGCTTTATCCCCTCATGAGAAGGCATGGAAAGCAGCATGGTTATTGAATCAAGTGCTAAAACAAAAGGAATTGCGTCTAGAAGATAGAGTTATTATTATTTGCAATGCCGTTCCAGGAAAATCATCGGGACATAAAAGGGAGCTACTAAAGCTTCTAGAGAATGTTGAACTTTCTGAAGAGAACGAAGGACTTATTTTTGATACGGCTATTACATGTTGGGAAGACTTAGGAGCTCAAAGTTCATGTAGAATGGTTGCTTTCAGATTAATGCTTTCAGTAGGAAAAAATCATGCTGAATTAATACATGAAATTCAGTCATTTTGTGACGCGCGTTATTTAAAGGGTCTTTCGCATGGAATCAAAAATTCAATATTGTTACGTCTCAAAGCTCTTTCAGTCAAAAGCAGATAAAAATCAATGAATCAACAGAAAGGATTGTTTTCTAAATACTTTTGCTTTTTCACTATTATGGTTATATTTCGTTTTTATATTAAAATATTATAACTCGATAAAAATTTAATTATGAAAAAGATTTTTGCAATTGCCTCGTTATCAAGCTTATTATTGTCATGCGGAGGAGCAACAACACCTTGTGACTGCGCAGCAGCATTAGGCGAAATGAACTCGGCATATTCTGAAGCTGCTGGAGATGAGGCTAAATTAGAGGAACTCAATGCAAAATTTGAAAAATTGAACAAAGATTGTGAAGCCGTTAAAAAAGAAATGGGTGATGAAAAATACATGGAGGAAATGACGAAATGTATGGAAGAGTAACGGTTAAATTTGAGTATACAATTACAAAGCGAAACATTTGTTTCGTTTTTTTTTTCTAAAGATGTATGGATAGAAGCTTCACTGCATTCATAAGTTTAGTGATTGTGTAGGGCTATGCTTATTTTTTACTTCTATTGTTTCGGGTGAAAATGATGGTTATACCTAGATGAGTTGTAATTTTGAAGATAAAAATCTGATGAAAGATCGTGTATTAATTGTTGGAGGAGGCCTTTCTGGTATATGTTTAGCCCATCAGCTGGAAGAGTTGGGAGTCGACTTCTCAATGATTGATCAAGGTGTAAATAGAAGTTCTGCTATTGCCGCAGGAATGATTAATCCGATGGTTTTTCGAAAAATGGTTAAAACCTGGAGAGGTGATCAGCTTTTACCATATTTAAAATCCTTTTATGTTGAATTAGAAAAAAAAACGGGACAACGTTTTTTCTTCCCTCGCAAAATAAGACGTGTTTTTTCGACTGAAGACGAACGCAACTATTGGGAGAAACGATTAAAGGATAAAGAATACAATGAGTATATCTATGACTTTGAAGAGGCAGAACCAATTCCAGACTATGTGATCAACAAATATGGTAATGGTTGGGTGAACTCTCCTGGTTATATTGATGCGAAACGATTCATGAAAGCCAATCATGATTATTTTTTATCTAAGGGCAGTCTTAGAATAGAAAACTTTGATTATCAAAAATTCAGTGCTGAAGCTAAAACATATCGAGGAGAGTCGTTTAGCGCAATCGTTTTTGCTGAAGGTTTTCGGGGTAAATACAACCCCTTCTTTGGATTCCTTCCATTGCAACAAACGAAAGGTGAAGTGCTCACTGTTCGTTCCAAGGAATTAAGGAAAGACGAGATTTTAAATAGAAAGTGCTTTGTCTTACCTCTTGAAGGAGGTGATTTCAAACTCGGAGCCACATTCAGTTGGGATAAAACTGATACCTCACCAACAGCAGCAGCAAGAAATGAGTTGATGAATCAATATGAGCAACTTTCAACAGCTTCCTTTGAAGTACTTGAACAGGAAGGGGGAATTCGACCTACGGTTGTTGACCGACGTCCAATGTTAGGGGAGCATCCAGAGAAAGAAGGGCTTTATGTGTTTAATGGGATGGGAACGAAGGGATACATGTTAGCTCCATACTTTTCGCAGCATTTGATTAAGCATATTCTTCGTGAAGAAGAGCTGGATGATGAGATAGACATTCGGAGGTTTTTCAAGAAGTATTATCCAAAGCAGCTATAAGCTTTATTAGATTGATTCACTTTTATGCACAATTTTAAACTTTGCTTGTTACTTTTGTAATTAAGAATCATTAAAAATAATAAATATGTATCCTCCAGAATTAGTAGCACCGATGAAGGAAGACTTGACAACAGTTGGTTTTGAACAATTGTCAACTCCAGAAGAGGTGGATAATACAATAAAGAATTCAAAAGGCACCGCTTTGGTTGTCGTTAACAGCGTTTGCGGTTGCGCAGCAGGTAATATGCGTCCGGGTGTTAAGTTATCGCTTAATGCGGATCAGAAGCCAGAAACTTTAGCAACTGTATTTGCTGGAGTTGATGGTGCAGCAACAGAGCAAGCGAGAAAGTACTTCTTGCCTTACCCTCCTTCTTCACCATCTATTGCTCTTTTCAAAGATGGAAAACTTGTTCACTTTTTAGAGCGTCACCACATCGAAGGCGGAACTGCTGAAATGATTGCAGAAAATCTGAAAGAAGCATATAAGCAATATTGCTAAGAAATAGCGGTCGTGATGTCTTTTTAGATGTCACGACCCTATATGTTTCCAAGCATATATTTTTGACCAGGAAGCATCATTACTATACCTTTTATTTCTAAGCCGAGTAGCAAACCACTTAACAAACCGACAGGTTGTTTTAATCGAAATGAAAGAACATCTAAAGACACCTTTTCGAATTCCTTGATTAATTTCACGATCTTCTTTTCATCACCGTTTAAATTTTCGAAAAGACTTCCTTGTATGGGTTTCCTAACCCCGGACTTCTCCCATTCTAATAAATTAGTTAGATCTTTACCACAAGTTATGAGGTGAGCCTTGTTGTTTGCAATAAGAGAATTACACCCTTTAGAAAACTCTTGGTCAATATTTCCTGGAAAAGCAAAGACATCACGGTTGTAATCGTTAGCTAAATGAGCAGTAATCAACGACCCTCCTTTGGCTCCACTTTCCACAACAATAGTTGCGTCTGTCATTCCAGCAACGATACGATTGCGTTGGGGGAAGTTTTCTCGATCAGGAAGGGTGTTGTGTGGAAACTCTGTCAGTAAACCAGAATCTCTGGCTTCTAGCATATCACTAGCTGTTTTTCTATTCCTTGCTGGATAGATTCGATCCAATCCGTGCCCCAAAACCCCAATAGTGGAAAGGTCGTTAGTAACAGAGCGACGGTGTGCTTCATTATCTATGCCGTAGGCAAGTCCAGAGACAATTTGAACATCGAAAGACTTCAGGTGATCAATGAGACGATGTACGATCATTTTTCCATAAGGAGTCATGTTTCGAGTACCGACAACTGCAACTGATCTATCGTAATTAAGCAGGGGTTTTCCCTTACTATATAAAACTATTGGTGCATCGGGACATTGCTTTAGTCGATAAGGAAAATCATTAGAAGCAAAGAAATGCGTTGAAATATTATTTTTCTCAATAAAGTTCATCGTGTTATCTGCATCTAGAAGTGCTTTGGTTCTATTCAGTGATCGAAATCGTTCTCGACTAAACCCTGGAACTGTGGTTTTTATATTTGATTTTGATTCAAAAATAGCTGTTGCACTACCCATATAGGCAACTAATAATCGAGCCGTTTTTGGCCCAACTCCTTGAAGCATAGACAAGGCTATCTGGTGATGGCGTTCGGTGGTGTTCAAAATTTTAGGTTATATTTAGGTCTATCTAAGATAATATTTTTTCTGCTACATATGAAACATTTTTTTATTCTTTTTCTGCTTTTTTCCTTTCAAGGAATGTCTCAAGACCTAAAGGGTATTGTATATGATGAAACAGACCAACCTCTTATAGGTGTACTTGTTGAAACTGACAACGGCTTAAAGACCAGAACAAATATGGATGGCGAGTTTTCAGTTCCTGTAAAGGATTACCCCGTAACACTTACGTTAAAGTTTTTTGATTTTAAAACCATGACAGAAACGGTTCTTGAGCCGATGGGGGACGATCAAGTGAAAGTGACTATGACTCCTTTAACTCAAAACTTAGAGGGTGTTGTTGTATCTGCGTCTCGAAGAGAACAGAATATTGAGGATATTCCCGTTTCATTAGAGATAATTAAGCCTGAACTCATCGAGAACAAAGCATTGAATAATGTTGAAGAAGCAGTAAATCAGGCCCCCGGAGCTTATGCTATGGATGGTCAAATTTCTATACGCGGTGGAAGTGGCTTCTCTTACGGAGCGGGTAGTCGAGTTTTAGTTGTTTGGAATGATGTTCCATTACTTTCTGCAGATGCAGGTGACGCAAAATGGCAGTCAATTCCGATAGAGAATGTTTCACAAATAGAGGTCTTAAAAGGGGCGTCATCAGTGCTTTATGGAAGCGGAGCATTAAATGGGATTATATCATTAAGGGATAAAGAACCTACTAAAGTTGGTGAGACAAAATTAAGTTATCAAGCCGGTGTATTTGATCAACCAAGGAGAGTTGGATTAAGATGGTCGAATCAATCTCTATTCTCTAACCAATTTAACGCTTATCACGGAAAAATGATGGATAACTTTGGTTATACCGTATCTGTATATAATTTTAGAACAGATGGTTTTCGTGCAGGAGAAGCGCAGAATAGATTTCGTTTTAATGGAAGCTTTATTTTCAAACCCAAGAAGATCAAAAGACTTAAGGCAGGGTTGAATTATTCTGCGAATATGGAAAGAAAGGGGCTTTTCATCATTTGGGAAACCGACAGTTTAGGATATCAACCAAGCGGTGGTACTGCTGATCCATTCAGCGACACTTCATCGCTTTCGGTAACAGAAAACCTAAGAATTAATATAGATCCGTATGTAAAATGGTATGATAAATACGACAACAAACATAGTGTTCAATCCAGGTGGTATCTTACAGATAACAGGTCTTTGGACGGACAAAGTGCTGCTGCCTCTATGTATTATACGGACTATAAATTCGAACGTAAATTCAAGAACGGTTTCATTTTGACGACAGGAGCAACGGGTATATTTAATGTGGTTAGATCAGAACTTTATGGTGATCATGATTCACGAAATTATTCGATATATGGACAACTGGAAAAAACAATCGGCAAACTTGATATTGTTGGAGGGGTAAGAGGTGAATACTTCCAGCAAAACGCTCTTTCTCCAGATTCTAGAACTTATTTTTCTAGAGACTCCGTTAACTCCATTCCAATTCGTCCAATATTTAGATTAGGCGCGAATTACGAGTTGGCAGAATACACATTTCTGAGGGCTTCCTTTGGACAGGCTATTCGCTATCCCTCTGTCGCTGAGAGGTTTGCTTCAACGTCAATAGGAGCATTAAATATTTTCCCAAATACCAATTTAACCCCAGAGAAAGGCTGGTCAGCAGAACTAGGGGTTAAACAAGGTTTTAAGATCAGTAACTTCAAAGGATTCATAGATCTCGCAGGGTTCATTAACGAGTATGAGAATATGATGGAGTTTGCTTTTGGGTATTTCAAACCGGACTCAATTCCAGTTAGTTTTAATCCTAGTGACCCGGGCTTCCCAGAAAAGTGGTTTGGTTTTCGCGCTGAAAATGCGGAACAGGCGCGGATTACGGGAGTAGAGCTTTCCATCAACGGAACAGGAAATATTGGCCCTGTTGAAGTTACTGCGCTTATGGGCTATACATACATGAATCCAATTGTACTCAACCCTGATTCAGCTTATATTTATGGAGTTGATGGAAATGGAGGCTTGTCAGATACTACTTCACGCATGTTAAAATATAGGTTCAGACATTTAGCCAAAGGTGATGTTCAATTCAAATACAAAAAGGTAATGCTAGGATTCACCGGTAGGTATAATAGTTTTATGGAAAATATTGATGCTAATTTTGAATCTGGAATCAATGTGCCTTTGGTCGGTAATACGCAGGTTCTACCAGGCCTAGCTAAATACCGAGAGGAAAATAATAATGGTGACATTGTATTTGATGCTAGAATTGGTTACCAAATAAATGAAACTTTTTTGCTGAATTTCGTAGTGAATAATGTGTTTAATGAAGAGTATATGACACGTCCTGGCGACATTCGCGCGCCTCGACAGTTTGTAATACGCTTTCAGGCAAAGTTTTAGCATGAAGAAATTAGCAATTATTCCGGCCAGATATGAATCGAGTCGGTTTCCAGGCAAGCCCTTAATAGATTTGATGGGTAAAAGCATGATACAGCATGTCTTCGATCGTGTGACTCAAGCTGCAATATTTGACAACGTAATTGTCGCTACAGATGACGACAGGATAGCTGATCACGTTATGTCTTTCGGTGGAAACGTAATGATTACTGGTGACCACCACAAAAGTGGAACAGAACGCTGCGGTGAGGTGGTTAAAACATTGAATGATTATGAGGTTGTGGTGAATATTCAAGGTGATGAGCCTTTGGTGGATCCCGAACAACTTTCTCAATTGGTAGGCGCTTTTCAAGATAGTGAAGTAGAAATTGCCACATTAGGTACCTCACAAATAGAAGAAGGAGAGCTCGACGATGAAAATAGAATCAAAGTTGTTGTCAATCATAATGGAGACGCCCTATATTTTTCTAGAAGTAAGATTCCTTTTGAAAGAAACGGGAATGGATATCCGTTCATGCGACACATTGGTCTGTATGGATTCCGATGTGCTACGCTCAATAAATTGATAGGAGCTCCTGCCACTAAGTTAGAGGAGGTTGAAAGCCTTGAACAATTAAGATGGCTCTACTACGGATACTCAATCCGAGTTGTGGAAACTGATATTGAGACACCAAACATCGATGTTCCTGAAGATGTTGATCATGTGTTGAAAGTAATGAAGAGTCAATAAGAGAAGACGAATAAAACTAAAATTTGTATCTTTGTTAATATGGTAGTGTTTGATGAAATACTTAGTGAATTACTAATGCAGAATAACTGTGTAGTCGTGCCGTCTCTTGGTGGTTTTGTGGCAAACACTGTTTCTGCTAAAGTAGATGTGAACAAAGGAACGATCACACCACCATCAAAGGCCTTAAGTTTCAATAAGAGCTTAACGAATAATGATGGACTTTTAGTGAATGCTTTGGCGCAAAAGCGAACTATATCTTATGATGCGGCGAATGACTCTGTGGCTAAAGATGTAGCTAAAATCAAGTCTAGGCTCAACTCAGGAGAGCGTGTTCACTTTCAAAACGTTGGGTTTCTTTATTTGAATAACGCTGGGAAAATGGCGTTTGAGCAAGATAGGTTCTTCAATTTGTTGCTTGAGTCTTACGGAATGGGGAGTGTTCAATTTGTTCCTGTTGAAGAGGAAAAAGAGGAAGAAAAGTTAGCGGCGGTCCAATCTAGAGAGTCAACAGAACTAAAAGTAGTAAAAGGGGGTGTTTCCGACAATGAAAAACCTGATACTGCTAAGGTTAGTAATTTAAATCCAGAAGTTAAAGAAGAGATAAGTACTCCACCAAAAACTTCAATCTTACGAAAAGTTGCAAGGTATGCAGCAGTTGCGGCATTCATTCCTGTTGCTTTTTATAGTTTCTGGATCCCAATGAAAACTGACGTTTTAAAGTCTGGTATTATTTATAGCGAAGATTTTAATCCTTTTTCAGAGAATGAAGGGTCTAAGTATTTGGAGGGTTTGAAAAATGAAGGAATTAAGGCTGATCTAGTTAATATTGAGAATGAGTTAGATCAAATAACTTCCAATTTAACGCCTAATTCTGGAGATGTTTTCTCTTTCCCCATTACTGAAGATCATTATGTATCTGTTAGGTACAATAAGTTTAAAACAACGAAAGACATCTCTAATGAATCCGTTCAAAACGGGTACCACCTGATTGTTGGCTGTTTCGAAGAAAAAGAAAACGCAATTGGAATGCTTGAAAAGCTTTCATCTTTAGGGTTGAATGGTATAATTGTAGACAAACATCAAGGGCTTCACAGAGTTTCTGCTGCGACTAGCCAAAATAGAGAGCAACTACTCGAAAAAAGAGCGCTAATTAGTCAGTCTGGTCTTTCTTCGTGGGTTCTAAAAAAGTAAAATCATAATTATGAAAAGAATATTTTTATCTGCTATAGCTTTGTCTTTAGCACTAGCTGTTAATGCTCAGGAATTAACGAATGCTGAAGGGTCGTCATACATTTTCAAAGAAATAGCAAGACACGATGCGACACCAGTTCTTTCTCAAGGTTACACGGGAACATGCTGGAGTTTTTCAGCGTTATCGTTTTTCGAATCTGAAATGATCAGAAAGGGTAATGAAAATCCACCAGTTCTTTCCCAAATGTACGTTGTTCGAAAAGCTTATGAAGGTAAAGCAGAGAAGTATGTTAGAATGGATGGTCAGATTAATTTTGCCCAAGGAGGTGCATTTCACGATATCCCATGGGTTTTTAGAAATCATGGAATCGTGCCAAATGAAGTGTATAATGGGTTGAACTATGGTCTTGAAAAACATAATCATCAAGAGCTTTATAGAGGGCTGAATGGATACATGTCAGGTATCATGAAGCATGTTGATAATAAAGGAAACTCTCCACTTTCTCCGTCATGGAGTGCCGGATTCTCAGGAATACTTGATGCGTATTTGGGACCAGATCCAACTTCATTTACGTTCAAAGGAAAAGAGTATACACCGAAAAGTTTTGCAGAGGAAACAAAGTTGAACATGGATGACTATGTTTCACTTACTTCGTTCACTCACTTTAATGAATATGAAGAGTGTATGCTTGCTATTCAGGACAATTGGGCTTGGGGAACGAGTTACAACGTGAGCCTTGAAGACCTTCAACAAGCAGCGGAATATGCTTTAGAAAATGGTTTTACTGTTGCTTGGGGCGCAGATGTTTCAGAAAAAGGATTCAATTTTAGAAAAGGATTGGCAATTGTTCCTAAAGATGAGAGTACAATAGAGGTGAAAGGTTCTGATAATAGTAACTATTCAGATGCTGGTGCAGATAAATCTTCTAATGCCTTCTATACTCCAGTAGATCAAGTGGAAATCACTCCTGAAATGAGACAAGAGCAATACGACAATAAAACGACGACTGATGACCATGGAATGCATATTACCGGACTCTACAAAGAGAAAAACGGCACGAAATATTTCTTAGTGAAGAATTCATGGGGAACAGGTAACTATCCAGAAGGATACCTTTACGTTTCAGAGAATTACTTTAAACTTAAAACAATCAACATTTATTTGCACAAAGATGCGATACCTGAAAGTTTAAAGAAAAAGTTAGGATTATAATACGTCGTGAAGGTGAATAACAAAAGTCTATTTCCTATTCTAGTTGTCAGTGTTATTGCAGCTGTTATATCTTCATGTGCCAACAGCACTTCTGAAAAACAGGTGATAAACCAACAGCAAGATAAAGCTGAAATCATGTATCCTCATGAGTTATTAGACACTTTATCTGATGCCCCTGTGGTGTTTTATAACGTGGAAAATCTATTTGATACGATTGACGACCCAGAGAAAAAGGATGAAGACTTTTTACCAGAAAGTAAGAAGAATTGGAATGCAGAACGATACAAAGATAAACTTGAAAAATTATCTGATGTAATAACATCAACATCTAAAAAGAATCCGGTTTTTATTGGATTGGCTGAGGTAGAAAATCGATTTGTTGTGCAAGACCTTTTGACAACAGAAAGATTGGCTAACTCAAAATATAGAATTGCTTATTTTGAATCGCCAGACGTAAGAGGTATAGATGTTGCGCTCGCGTTTGATCACAATTTGTTTCAAATGACATTCAAGGAGGCAATCAAAGTTAGTTTTGAGGATGAACCAAATTTTAAAACGCGTGATATTTTGTATGTAAAAGGTGTTTTTTACGATAGTACAGAAGCACATGTCTTTGTAAATCACTGGTCTTCAAGGAGAGGGGGCCAAGAAAAGAGTGAATACAAGAGAGTAAAGGCAGCGCAACTTCTGAAAGGGAAAGTGGATAGTATATTGGCTTTGAATAGTTCTGCGAACATCATAATCATGGGAGACTTCAACGATTATCCAACGAACACTTCAGTATCTAATGTTTTAGAAGCGGGCTCAAAGGATGATCATAAGAAACTTGTTAACCTTATGCTTACTTATCATGAAAAAGGACAAGGAACGCATAATTATAAAGGTGAGTGGGGGGCGCTTGATCAGATTATAGTTTCAAATGGCTTGTTGGATGAAAAAGGGCTGGAAATAAAGAACGGAAAGGCTAATATTCTATACGATGATAAGTTCTTGTATACTAAAAAAGACGGTTCTAAAACTCCAAATAGAACATACGGAGGGAATAGTTATTTTGGCGGATATTCAGATCACCTGGCTGTGTATTCTACATTGAGTATAGTATCGAAATAGAATGGTGCATTTATTATTGCTTAAAGGTACCTTAGTATAAAAAGGCAATTCCCAAAACAGCAATCCAACCATCTATCACGCCAGAGAAAAACATTTCCTTTCTAGCGACATTAGAGAGTAATGCCAACAGTCCCATTCCAATATAAGCAGAATAGAAGAATACGTTATCGGCAAAATGGTTGTTAACGCTAACGAGTAGAATTGCACTAATAAAGAGTGCTATAATGCTAACTCCTTTACTAAAATGGATGCCTATCAATTGAGGAATTGTTTTTTGTTCCGACTTATCATAAATAAGATCGCGCATATCAAAAGGTATTGTAGCTGCTAGAATATATAGACCTATTGCTATAGAAACGGATAATGTATTAGAGTTAA